>CAMFLD010000038.1 GCA_945957245.1 uncultured Flavobacterium sp.
TAGCTGACGAATTTAAAACTAGTGATCCAAAATTAATGCAGCAATATGCCAATCAGGCACTGCAACTTTCTAAGAAAATCAAATTCAGCGATGCAGAAGGCATGGCTTACCTTAACCTTGGAAATGCCAATATCGTATTAGGAAACTACACTACAGCATTACAGCATTTTTCAAATGCTCAGGCTGTTTTTGAAAAAGAACTTGAAAATAATACAGGTGCTTCCAATGAATTAAAAAACAATTTAGCCCGTGCCTATGGAAGCATTGGAATTGTCTTTTCTGAACAAAGTTCTTATTCCAAAGCATTGCAATACGAGCTTAAAGCTCTACGTATTTATGAAGCAACCAATAATAAAGAAAAGTGTGCCCGGCTTTACAACAATATAGGTATTGTTTACAAAGCTCAGGATAACGATTTCAAAGCGCTGGATTATTTTTCTAAATGTCTCAAAATCCAGGAAAACATTGGAGACGAAACAGTAGGGATTACCACGACAAACATTGGTAATATTTATCTGCATCAAAAGAATTTTCCAAAAGCCTATGAATATTACAAAAAGGCACTCGAATTGTTCTCAAAGTATCCTAATCCACGGGGTTTGGGGGAATTGTATAACAATCTTGGATTGTATTATAAAGCTTTGAATAATCCGGCTGAAGCTCTTAAAACTTTTGATAAAGCCATAGTAGAATTTACCTCTATAGAAGATAAGTTTGGTATTTCAGATACCTATTTTTACATGGGAGATATTTATTTTGAACAAAATAAGTTGGCAGAGTCACTTGTTGCAACCAACAAATCATTGGCTTTAGCCAAAGAACTGCAAATTATCGAACAGGTGCAGAATGCCGAAAAAAGACTGAGCGAAATTTATGAAAAACAGCATAACACCGCAGAATCGCTCAAACATTTCAAATTATACAGCATAGCTAAAGACAGTGTTGCCAATGCCGAAAACATAAGGAATAGTGTTAGGGACGAAATGAATTTTGAGTTTGACAAAAAGGATGCTCTTCAAAAAAAGGAACAGGAGAAAAGAGAGTTGGTGTATAGTGAGCAATCTAAAAGGTATCAACAGCAAATTATCTTCATAATTCTGTTTACTTTATTGGTTTTCGGAATCATTTTCCTGATTTATAACAGGCTTCAGTTGAAAAAAACTTTAACCCTACAGAAAGAATTGGCAGAATACGAACAAAAGGCACTCCATCTTCAGATGAATCCTCATTTTGTATTCAATTGTTTGGGTTCAATATCGAGTTTTATTGTGCAGAACGGAACGGATTCAGCGATAAAGTATTTGTCAAAATTCTCAAAACTGATGCGTTTGACTCTCGAGTATTCCAAAGAAGCTCTGATTCCTATTGATAAAGAAGTAGAAAGCCTTCAAAACTATCTCGAACTGGAACAGCTTCGTTTTAACCAAAAATTTGATTTTATTATTACGAAAAGCAAAGATATGGAAGACGACATGGCCTTGCCACCACTATTGTTGCAGCCATTTGTGGAAAATGCCATTATTCACGGTTTGATTCCGAAAAGCGAGAAAGGCAATATTGCTATCGATTTTTCAATTGATAAAGAAAGTTTAATCTGTACTATTCAGGACAATGGAATTGGATTTGTCAAATCAAAGGAAATAAAGGAGGCGCTGGTTTCGGTTCATAAATCAATGGCTTTGGATATTACAAAAAAGCGCTTGGAGATGATGGAAGCCTACACGTCACGCAAAGCCAATGTAGAAATAGAAGAGCTGAAAAATAAAGAAGGTGAAATTCTCGGTACTAAAGTGGTTTTGATTTTACCGATACAATACATAGAAAAATAATTTGTTAGAAAGGTGCTTTAATACACCTCAGGATTTAATACCCGTGATATAAAATATGATAACAGCAATACTAATCGATGATGATGATAATTTGAGAGTAGGAATGAAAACCCTCTTAATGCGTTATGCTCCTGAAATTCATATCATAGGAGAGGCTAATAGTGTCAAAACAGGGACAGGTTTGTTATTGCAACATCAACCTCAGGTAGTTTTTCTGGACATTCACCTTGGTGATGGTTCGGGTTTTGATTTGCTGGAAGAAGTCAATAGACTCGGAAAACTAAATTCCCAGATTGTTTTTATCACGGCGCATGAGCAATATGCGATAAAAGCATTTCGATTTAGTGCCTTGGATTTTTTATTGAAGCCGGTTGACCCTGATGAGCTTGAAAAAGTAATTGCGAAGATCAAAAACGTGATGATTAAAACAGACAGCGTAGCACATATAGATTTGTTGTTGGAAAATATCAGGAAGAAGGTAGATAATTTTAAAAGGATAGCGCTTTCCACTTCCGATGGTATTCACCTTTTTGAAATTAGCGATATTATTAGATGTGAAAGTGAGGACAATTATACTAAGTTCCACATCCGCAATAGTAAACCCATCCTGATTTCAAAAACGCTAAAGGAATATGAGGATTTATTGACTGAGCATGGCTTTGAGCGTATCCATCAATCCCATCTGATAAACCTATCTTATCTCAAGTCTTATATTAAAAAAGATGGTGGATATGTGGTGATGTCTGACAACAGTAATCTACCCATTTCACAACGTAAAAAAGATCGTTTACAGGAGATTTTAAAGTCATTATAACGAATTCTAATTCAAACCAATCGAATTCTCAAACACTCAAAATAGACCTTACAAACCAACATATCTTTATACCAAGAAACAAAAAACCAGTCGAAACAAAAAACAAAAACGATATGAGAAAGTTATACTTTTTATTACTGCTTATTTCAGTTACTGCGATGGCAGCACCGCCGGCAATTCAAAACCCAACACCTTTGATTGTTTGTGATGACAACGATGATGGTATTGCTGAATTTGACCTGAGCACTAAAAATTCGGAAATTTTGGGTTCATTGAATCCTTCATCGTATTTCATTTATTATTATGCGACACTCACCGATGCGCAAAATGACACTAATAATGTTTATCTCTATGGTTATTCAAACACTACACCGTCATCACAAACCATATATGTCCGTGTTATTGAAATAGGTAACTCATCCAATTTTGCCATAACCACCTTGCAGTTAATTGTCAATCCGTTGCCAACTGCAGCACATGTTCCGGACATGGTAGTTTATGAAGATCCCTATGATGGCACTGCACAATTTGACTTAACCAGTAATACCAGTACCATATTAGGCGGGCAGACAGGGATGTTTGTTAATTATTATACAAGCCAGGCTGATGCAGAGACAGGAGCGAATCCAATACCGCCAAACTCATACACTAATACCTCGAATCCACAGACGATATGGGTTTCTGTAGTTAATCCGTCAACGGGATGTTACCGGGTTATTCATTTTAATCTTGCGGTTCTACAGGTTGGTAACATTTACATTCCCGACCCCAATTTCAAAGCTCAGATTATAGCAATAGGCACCGATACTAATTCTGATGGTGAAATTCAGCAATCAGAAGCTGATGCTATTACTGCCATTTATGCCGATAATTTAGGTATTACTGATATTACCGGTGTGAGGAGTTTTACGAATCTTCAAACATTTAAATTCAGAGACAACTTGGTGACAGGTACTCTTGATGTTAGCGGAATGACTAATCTTACTTATCTTGATTTTGTTAATAATAGAATCTCAGATGTTAATCTTCAGGGAACAACCAATCTTATAACCCTCATTGGTGCCGGAAACAATTCTCTTAGTTCATTGAATTTTTCACAAATTCCCAATCTGCAGGAGTTAAAAATCAGCTACTGTCACTTTAATACACTTGATGTGAGTAGTTTGTCTCATTTGCAGGTAATAGAATGTTATTACAATAATATGACTTCTTTGAATATAGGTAACATTCCGACACTTACTACTTTGTATTGTCTTAATAATCATCTGACATCAATAGATTTGAGTGGAGCTTCAGGATTATTATACTTAGTTGCGAGCAACAATAACCTCACAACTCTTGATTTTTCTGGCCTAAATGCTTTATCAAGTGTTGCTGTTCCTTACAATCAGTTAACTTCTCTCAACTTTAATAACAATACACATTTAACTGATATTACATGCTCCAATAACAATTTAACAACATTAGATTTATCAGGTCTTGTAGCGCTTGATTATCTTAATTGTTCTAATAATCAATTAACTACATTGGATTTTACTCATAATCAGCATTTTCATTATTTATCATGTTTTGCTAATCAGTTGGTTACTCTTTTTCTCAAAAACGGCTCGATAGAAGATTTTGATCCTGTGAATTGGGCTGAAAATCAAACATTACAATACATCTGTGCTGATGAATCACAAATAGATGCTATACAAACAGCTGTTGGGCCAACAGTATCGGTGAACTCTTATTGTACCTTCAGTCCCGGAGGAATCCATAATACCATTACCGGAACCGCTCATTTTGATGGGGATAATAATGGTTGTGATGCTTTAGATATTACTCCGCCATTCATTCGAATCAATATCAATGACGGAACAACAACAGGAACTACTTTTACTAATATAGATTCGAGTTATACATTTTATACCGGAGCCGGAGATTACACGATTACTCCTCAGTTGGAAAACCCTTCTTTCTTTAATGTTGGAGCACCATTAGTGGTTAATTTCCCTGCGGTAGACAATAGTGTTTCCAACCAGCATTTTTGTATTACGCCTGTTGGAGTGCATCCGGATCTTGAGATTGTGATGGCTCCTGTAGTAAGAGCAAGACCGGGCTTTGAAGCAACTTATGAAATTGTTTTCAGAAATATAGGTAATCAGGTTTTGTCACAGGCTAATGGGATCAATTTTACATACGATGCTACGAAAATGGATTTTCTTTCTTCAGATGTAGTGCCTTCTTCTTCAGCTTCAGGAGTTGTAAGTTGGGATTTTACTAATCTTGCACCATTTGAAAGCAGAAGAATTTATGTAATCATGCAGGTTCATCCCCCTACAGATACAAATCCGGTGAATATTGGAGATGTTTTGAATTTTACAACAACAATCAATCCAATTACTGGTGATGAAAACCCTTCAGATAATACTTTTCTGTACAACCAAGTTGTAGTTGGATCATTTGATCCTAATGAAATTATCTGTCTTGAAGGGAATGTAGTTTCTCCGGTTGAAATTGGTAATTATTTACATTATGCCATCAATTTTGAAAATACAGGTACAGCGGAAGCTGAAAATATTGTGGTAAGAGAAGTTATAGATACGACACAGTTTGATGTAAATTCACTTCAGCTGATAAACAGCTCAGCATCAGTAACTACAAGGCTTACGGGGAATATTGTTGAATTCATGTTTCCAAGTATCAACTTACACTCCGGAGGGCATGGAAACATTCTTTTAAAAATAAGATCTAAAAATTCTTTGGTAGAAGGAGATATGGTAAGCAAAAAGGCCAATATTTACTTTGATTACAATCTGCCGGTAGAAACGATGCCTGAAAATACAGTATTCCAATCGCTCAAAAACCCTGATATTCCAGTTGACGCATCTATTGCAGTCTATCCTAATCCAACTCAAGGAACCGTTCATATCAATTGTGCTAATACTATTAAATCCGTTCAATTGTATGATATTCAGGGAAGATTACTGGAAACTCATCTGATAAATGAAAATCAGGTTATGCTTGATCTTTCAAACCAGTCTAAAGGACTCTATTTTCTAAAGATAACTTCTGACAAAGGAATGGATGTACAAAAATTGGTTAGAGAATAAGGTTAGTTAAAGTTTATACAAAAAGCCTGCGGAATTACTCTTGCAGGCTTTTTATTTTGATAAAACGATTTAATGGCAGAATACAGTTTTTTATCAAATAATTAACGAAATCGTTGCCGTAATTCTTTTTTATTTTGTTTCCAATTCGTTAATTTTGTCGGATTAATGATTTTATTAAGACTTATTTTCCAATTTACATCATGTCTAAAACAGCGATATTAGAATTTGATGGCAAAAAATATGAGTTTCCTGTTATAGTAGGAAGCGAAAACGAACCAGCCATCGACATTGAAAAATTACGTGCCTTAACGGGTGCCATTACACTTGATCCGGGCTACAAAAACTCAGGTTCATGTAAAAGTGACATCACTTTCCTGGATGGTGAGGAAGGAATCCTTCGTTACAGAGGATACGCCATCGAAGATTTAGCAGAAAAATCAAATTTCCTTGAAGTTTCCTATTTGGTAATTTTTGGTGAATTACCAACCCAAAAACAATTAGAGCAATTTGAGACTGATATCAGGAAATATACTCTGGTAAACGAAGAAATGAAAAACATCATTGACGGTTTCCCAAAAACGGCTCATCCGATGGGTGTTTTATCAGCTCTTACCAGTGCCCTTACTGCATTCAATCCGAAAGTTGTCAATGTTGAAAACGAAAAGGAAATGTATGAGGCTGTTTGTAAAACTATGGGTAAATTCCTGGTTATTGCAACATGGACTTATCGCAAAATGATGGGCTATCCATTAAACTATTATGACAATACAAAAGGTTATGTGGAAAACTTCATGCATTTGATGTTTGAGTTACCAACCGGACCTTATAAGTCAAATCCGGTAGTTGTTGATGCCCTGGATAAGCTGTTTATTCTTCATGCTGACCATGAGCAAAACTGTTCTACTTCTACAGTTAGAATTGTTGGATCTTCTCATGCCGGTTTATTTGCTTCAATATCAGCAGGTGTTTCAGCGCTTTGGGGACCATTACATGGCGGAGCTAATCAGGCTGTGCTTGAAATGCTTGAAGCAATTCAAAAAGATGGGGGAGACGCCAGTAAGTATATGGCAAAAGCAAAAGACAAAGACGATCCATTCCGTTTGATGGGATTCGGACACCGTGTTTACAAAAATTTTGACCCAAGAGCCAGAATCATTAAAAAAGCAGCAGATGAGGTCTTAAAAGATTTGGGTGTTGATGATCCAATTCTAATCCTCGCAAAACAATTAGAAGAAGCAGCCTTAGTTGACGATTATTTTGTGTCAAGAAAATTATATCCGAATGTTGATTTCTATTCAGGAATTATTTATCGTGCCTTAGGAATTCCAACTGACATGTTTACAGTAATGTTTGCCATAGGACGTTTACCGGGTTGGATTGCCCAATGGAAGGAGATGCGTATCAATAAAGAACCTATCGGACGCCCGAGACAGATTTATACAGGACATCCATTAAGGGATTTTGTACCAATGGAAAAAAGATAGTCAATTTTAGCATCGTTTGCAAATACATAACCCCCACAATCAGCTGGGGGTTTTTTATTGATATTCAGTATCAGGTTAACTGTATTTAAAATTAATGTAATGTCAATTTTAAAATGTAAGATATTGTCCAATTCAAAATGCTAAAATGTGTATTTCGTCGAATATAAATGTATTTTATAGATATTTTTAAAAAAAGAAACTAGATTTGATTTGTCAAAATAACAAAACAGAAATCAAAAAATAATGGTGTCATTCAACTGTTTTTTAATTCTTAAAATGTTTTGTTATGAAAATGAAAACTACCTATTTTTTTGCTATGTTAATCCTTTTTGGTTTTAACTTCGATGCAAATGCCCAGTCAAGTACTAATAGTTTCCAGGGAGATAATACTTTCCAGGGAGAAAATACTGGAGCAAATAACACGGGAAATTTTAACACAGGGCTTGGTAAAAGTACACTAATGCAGAATAGCGGTGACAGTAATATTGGTATCGGTATTGGTGTTTTAATGTACTCTTCGGGTGGATTTAATTGTGCTCTGGGTAACGGGGCATTGAGTGCAAATCAATCGGGAACATTAAATTCTTCATTTGGAACAAGAAGTTTATTATACAATACAAACGGCTCAAGAAATGTGGCATTTGGACACAGGGCACTTGAAGCCAATATTAATGGAAGCAATAACACAGCTTTAGGTTATGCTTCTTTATTATCAAATAACGGAGATAATAATGTTTCAATAGGATCTTATTCACCAAGAAATTTAGCATCAGGTGATGGCAATATATTCCTTGGAACCGAAACAGCAATAAACCTTATAAACGGTAGCTATAATGTATTTATAGGAAACAGGGTTTCAGTAGACAGAAATGCCTCTACTGCTTACGTTGCAGGGAATGATACCAATAAATCAGTTATTATTGCTGATGGAACAGGAGCACAAAGGATTTTTATCAGTAAAAATGGCAGCACAGGTATTGGTCTTGGGAATAATATTATCCCAACAAATAAATTAGATGTAAGAGGTGCTGTTGCTATAGGAAAATCTTTTATGTCAGACGGGATTATACCCGGTACTATAGCTCCGGCAAATGGATTGATTGTTGAAGGAAAAGTAGGTTTTGGAACAGCAACTCCCAACAATAAACTTGAAATTACTCATGGAGTTGACGGAAACTCTGGTCTGCGTTTTACAAACCTAACCAGCAATAGCAATATAGCCCTTCAGCCGGGAAACAAATTTTTAAGCGTAAATGCTACAGGTGATGTTGTATTGCAAAAAGTGGCAAATGCAATTGAAACTAATTACCTGACTTCAAACGGAAATTTAATGACCAGCAATGTAAATGGGATTGCAGCTACAGCCGGCATCGTCAATTCAATATCCAACGCTATCAATGCCAATAATCAGTTAGTTACAACTGTAAACGGTGTTGCCAGCAGTCCGGTAACTTTGCCAATTCCATCGATACAGCCTCAGACACTTTCTCAATCAGGAAATACAATAACACTTTCCAATGGCGGAGGTTCATTTACATTACCAACATTTACAGATACCAATACTGATAACCAGTCATTAGATTTGACAGGAAATGTTTTGTCTATTTCAAATGGAAACAGCGTAACGCTGCCTACTCAGTCACTTTCTCAATCAGGAAATACAATAACACTTTCTAATGGAGGAGGCTCATTTACATTACCAACATTTACAGATACCGATAGCCAGTCATTAGCTTTAGCAGGAAATGTTTTGTCTATTTCAAATGGAAACAGTGTAACACTTCCAACTCAGTCACTTTCGCAATCAGGTAATACAGTAACATTATCAAATGGAGGAGGTTCATTTACATTACCTACATTTACGGATACTGATGCTCAATCGTTAGCGATTTCCGGGAATGTTTTAACTATTTCAAATGGGAATAGCGTAACACTTCCGACTTATACCCAAACACTAACGCAAACTGGGAATGTAGTATCGCTTTCTAACGGAGGTGGTTCGTTTACACTGCCTACTTTTACTCAAGTGCCACAAACACTTACACAATCAGGAAATACAATAACGCTATCCAATGGGGGAGGTTCATTTAATTTACCTACAACCAGTGTAGTAGCGGGTAATAATGTTACAGTTTCCGGAAATGGTTCTGTAGCTAATCCTTATCTCGTAAGTGCCAATGATAAAAGTATTTATGAAAATAACGGTACAATCAATCAGGCAACAACCATTAATAATAACAGGATTGTTTATATGAATAACAGCAATATCTGGTTTAATGGCAGTAGCAGCGAATCTAATGGAAAAATTTATATCGGATCAACAGCTACTTATCCAACCACAACCGGTAATTATAAGTTGTTTGTAGAAGGAGGAATCCTTACAGAAAAGGTAAAAGTAGCTTTGAGAAATACAAATAATTGGGCGGATTATGTTTTTGAAAAAGACTACGACCTCATGCCTTTGAAAAATGTTGAAAATTTCATCAAGGAAAATAAACATTTGCCCGGAATCGAATCTGCTGATGAATTGGCAAAAGGAGGATTGGATGTTGCCGAAATGCAGGCTAAACACATGGCTAAAATTGAGGAATTAACCCTTTATATTATTGAACAAAATAAAGCCATTGAGAAAAATAACAAAGAAATTGAAGAATTAAAAAAATTAGTTCAGGCATTAACTGCAAATCAGGATTGATATGAAAAGAATAGTCAAAACACTTATCGTTTGTGCTATTTGTTTTCATTCAAACATTATTTCAGCACAAATGGATGAATACCTGAGTTCTGAAAACAGTAGAATTGTTCAAGCCAATACTATTGAAACAGAAATCCAAAAATTCGTATCCGACAATCTTAATAGCTATGAATTGTCGCAAGATATTACGGATGAAGTTATCCAACATTTACGTAGTGAGGAGGAATTTACAGAGGAGCAATTAAGAAGAGCAATACTTAATACAAAGATAGTAGAACTCAGAAAGTTGTTTTTCATCCAAAATCCGGATAAAAAGGAAAGCTACGTTGCAAGACCACTGCCTGTTGAAATTCAGCAGCAATGCGTTAATGGAGATTTTGAAAGTGGTACGGCAGGATATACTTTTTGGTCAGATCCGCACCCTCAGCCAGCTTCAGGAGCAGCTTTTTTTCTCTCCTGTGCTACACCAACATCATTAACAGGAACCAATGCAGTAACACCAGTGGTTAATAATATGAATGCTACTGTGACCCTGATTGATTCTTCAAGTCCGGGCTATGTACAGTATGATCCAACTTTGGCAGGTCTGGGATACAATGTACCTACGCTGATGCCTTCAGCCGGAGGAAGAAAATGTATTAAATTAAATAATGAGCAAGGACTCGGTTCTTCCGATCAAACAACAGTTTCCCGATATTTCCCTAATATCAACCAGCCAACGATTGATTTTAATTTTTCTTTGGTAATGGATAATAAACCAGCTCATGGACAACCTATACAACCTTTTTTCAGAGTACGTGTTCTGGATAGAAACAATCGTGTGGTAGATGAAATTTGTATTATTGCTAATCCGGATAACTGTTTGTTCAATGTAATTTATGTTAGTGACAGAAGAAGAGTACTGTATACCAATTGGATTTGTGCCCGACTTAATGTGGGTGAAATTCTTAACCAACCGGGAACAATTGAGTTTACAGTAAGTGATTGTCAGCCTTCAGCACATTTTGGCACCGTTTACATTGATAATATCTGCGGCAGTGTTTGTGCAACGCCCCAATTAGGAGCTCTAAATACCGATCCAACAAATATCAACTGCCCTGATTTGGTAGGCAATACGCCAATACAGGTTTGTGGTACATACAGCCCTCCTGTTAATGCAACATTGAGTTCAATGACGTTAGCCATTACACAAAACGGAACTACAATAGGAACTGTCAATGCACCTACACAGTTAACCCCTTCAACGTTCTGTTTTACAGTTTTACCGAGTCAATTTGGAGCCAATCCAACAGGTGATTTTGAATTCCAGATCGATGCCAATTTCAACGTCAATTGCCCGGCTGGAGCTTTTATTTATACTATTTCAGATGACTCAGCCAATATTGGTCCCGATGTAACATTTGTAGATTGCTGTCAGGCGACATTAACACTGGTTTCTCCGGCAGATGATGTCAATAATCTGGCTTCAACACTCCAAAAGAAAAAGGAACGATCCGATTGGATTAAGGCAGCTAATATTGTATCGGTTGGTGATAATGCGCTCTTAAATGGAGTAGTTTATCATGCTGAAAACTTTGTTGAACTGAGTCCTGGTTTTGAAGCCGAGTTTGGCTCCCAATTTGCAGCCTATCCGGAAGGATGTACAGCCAATTATACTTATAAAGCCACAACACAGAATGTGGCAGTAAGTCAGCCTGTTCCAATGGAAGAAACGGTTAATTTGGTTAAAGTTTCAAGAGACTTTACCATAGTGCCTAACCCATCCAGCAGTATGATAGAGATAGCGATGAAAGAATCTTTATTCAGCAATGTAAACATTACTACGATAGATGGAAAAATTGTTTACGAAAGACAATTTGATAAGACAGACAAAACTCAGGTTGACATAAGTCGCTATGCGAATGGGATCTACATTGTTAACATAACTTCAGATGATGGAAAAATGTTGACTAAAAAATTAATTAAAAATTAAATCGTTAAACAATTAGTTTGAAATAAAAGGAAGCTTCCCAATTTTGGGAAGCTTTTTTATTTGTTTAAAATTGACTGAATCAATTGAACTGAAAAAAATATATGGCTGATTGTTTAAAAAATGCAACCTAAATTCTGCCATAGCTTCTTATCACAGCAATGTACAATAT
>CAMFLD010000039.1 GCA_945957245.1 uncultured Flavobacterium sp.
ATTCAAGGGTAAATAATTATTTCAAAGAAAATAACATCAAAAAAACAGGAAACTGGAAACTCCACCTCAAAACAATCGTAATGTTTGCCATTTTCCTAACTCCTTATTTTTTCCTTTTAGCTATGGATATGCCATTTTGGGTTTACCTATTGCTTAACATCGTTATTGGAATCGGAATGGCCGGAGTGGGAATGAATGTAATGCACGATGGAAACCATGGTTCTTACTCGACTAAATCCTGGCTTAACAAATTCATGGGAGGAAGTATATACATCTTAGCCGGAAACGTGTATAACTGGCAGGTACAGCATAACGTACTGCATCATACTTATACCAATATCCATGGACACGATGAAGACTTAGAAGCCGGAAGAATTATGCGCTTTACCAAACAGGCGGAATGGAGACGCTTCCATAAATTCCAACACTACTACTCTATTTTTCTTTACGGTTTACTGACATTCAACTGGGCCATCACTACCGATTTCCTTCAGATGAAACGTTACCTGAAACGAAACTTATCCTATGGAGAATTCAAAAAACCGGTTATCCGTTGGACCACCCTGATTATTACCAAAATCATTTATTTCTCTATTTGGATTGTACTTCCAATGATAATGGGCGTAACCTGGTGGAAAGTAGTTTTAGGCTTTTTAGTAATGCATTACACTGCGGGAGTTATTCTTAGTGTAGTATTCCAACTGGCGCATGTAGTAGAAGACATTGCCAATCCGGAACCTAATGAAGAAGGCGAAATAGAAAATACATGGGCAATACACCAATTATTCACAACAGCTAATTTTGCTCCAAAAAACTGGTTGGTAAACTATTATACCGGGGGCTTGAACCATCAGGTAGAACATCATTTGTTCCCTAACATCAGCCACATCCATTACGACAAAATCTCTGTTATCGTTAAGGAAACGGCACACGAATTTAACCTCCCTTACATGGAGTTCAAAACCATGACGGCTGCAGTCGCATCGCACTTCAAACATTTGAAGGAACTGGGACAAAACCCTCAATTAGCATAAAATATAAAGACGCCCTTAGTGGCGTTTTTCATTTAACAAAAACCATAACATACACAATGAATATTTTATCGGACAGAATCAACAATCTATCTACTTCACAAACCTTGGCAATGGCAGCATTAGCAAGGGAATTAAAAGCACAGGGAAAAGACATCATAAGCTTAAGTTTGGGTGAACCCGATTTCAACACGCCGGATTTCATTAAGGAAGCTGCTAAAAAAGCAATCGATGAAAACTACAGCACCTACACTCCCGTAGACGGTTATGCCGAACTTAAAGAAGCCATCTGCCGCAAATTCAAACGAGATAACAACCTCGATTATACTCCTGCAAACATTGTGGTTTCAACAGGAGCAAAACAATCATTGTACAACATTGCACAAGTAATGCTTAATAATGGAGACGAAGTGATCCTTCCGGCACCTTATTGGGTTTCCTATTTTGAAATCATCAAATTGTCGGGCGGCGTACCTGTTGAAGTGCCAACATCAGTAGAAACCGATTTCAAAATGACCGCTGAACAGCTTGAAAAAGCCATTACTCCAAAAACTAAAATGATGTGGTTCAGTTCACCATGTAACCCAAGTGGTTCGGTATATAATCGGGAAGAACTTGAGGCTATCGGCAAAGTATTGGAAAAACATCCAAATATCTATATCGTTTCAGATGAAATCTATGAACACATTAATTTCTCCGGAACATTCTGCAGCATTGCAACTATCCCCGGCATGTTCGAAAGAACCATTACCGTAAACGGAGTGGCCAAAGCTTTTGCTATGACCGGCTGGAGAATTGGTTACATTGGCGCTCCTGAATTTATTGCCAAAGCCTGCACCAAAATGCAGGGACAGGTTACATCTGGAGCCAATTCTATTGCACAGCGTGCCACAATCACCGCCGTTGATGCCGACCCAAAAGTACTGCACGAAATGGTAGCCGCTTTCAAAGGACGCAGAGACCTCGTAGTTAAATTAGCCCAAGAAATCCCGGGTCTGAAAATCAATGTCCCTGAAGGAGCTTTCTATCTTTTCCCGGATGTTTCTTCGTTTTTCGGAAAGACATTACGAGGAAAGGAAATTAAAAATGCTGATGATTTTTCCATGTACCTGCTATCCGAAGCCAATGTGGCAACCGTAACAGGCGATGCCTTTGGAAATCCAAACTGCATTCGTCTTTCCTACGCCACCAGCGAAGCCTTACTAACGGAAGCCTTCAAAAGAATCAAAGAAGCACTAGCTTAAAAAAATACGCCTCAAGGAAACTTGGGGCTTTTTTATTTTGAATTTTAAATTCTAAATTTTAAATAAAAACCCATTTAAAATTCAAAATTTATAATTTATAATAATTCTCTCAACTATGAAAAAGAAAATACTACTACTTGGTTCCGGCGAATTAGGAAAAGAATTTGTTATCGCCGCACAGCGGATAGGTCAAACCGTAATTGCAGTCGACAGCTATGAAAATGCTCCGGCCATGCAGGTAGCTCATGCCTTTGAAATCATCAATATGCTGGATGGCGAGGCATTAGATAAAATTGTTGCCAAACACCAACCCGATTTTATCGTTCCGGAAATTGAAGCCATCCGCACCGAACGTTTTTACGATTACGAAAAACAGGGAATCACAGTCGTTCCTTCTGCTAAAGCGGCTAATTTCACCATGAACCGCAAAGCCATCCGTGATTTGGCAGCCAAAGAACTTGGCTTAAAGACTGCTAATTATCGTTATGCCACCTCATCAGAAGAATTGCAGAGAGCCGTTTCTGAAATAGGCATTCCCTGTGTAGTCAAACCATTGATGAGTTCCTCTGGAAAAGGACAATCGACTATAAAATCAGAAGAAGATATTGCAAAAGCCTGGACTTATGCCGTAGAAGGTTCCCGCGGTGATGTAGTAGAAGTAATTGTGGAAGCCTTTGTCAATTTCCATTCCGAAATCACACTTCTTACTGTAACCCAAAACAACAATCCAACCTTGTTCTGTGCGCCCATAGGCCACCGTCAGGAGCGTGGCGATTATCAGGAAAGCTGGCAGCCTGCAAAAGTTTCTGATAAGGATTTGTCCGACGCTCAGAATATGGCAAGAAAAATCACTGAAGCCCTTGGTGGAGCCGGATTATTTGGAGTCGAATTTTTCCTGACGGATGAAGGGGTTTATTTTTCTGAATTGTCTCCAAGACCACACGATACCGGAATGGTCACATTAGCCGGAACGCAAAACTTCAACGAATTCGAATTGCATTTGCGTGCCATACTAAGCCTGCCAATCTTTGAAATCCGTCTCGAGAAAGCCGGTGCCAGTGCTGTAATTTTAGCTTCCGGTAATTCGGCTAATCCTACTTTCTCAGGAATCCCGGAAATTGCCGCTCTGCCCAAAACCGATTTTCGTATCTTTGGGAAACCAAGCGCCCGGCCTTACCGAAGAATGGGAGTTACATTGGTAAATGACTCTCTGGAAACACCTATTGAATCTCTGGTAGTAAAGGCCAAAGAAGCAGCTGAAGTAGTAACTGTAAATCTTTAACTCATGAAAAAAATAATCACATTATTTATATTCTTTATTTCCTTTAATATCAATGCACAGGAAAAACCAAAAACTCAAATCGTAGAAGCTTCCTGTGGCCAATGCCAATTTGGGATGAAAGGCAAAGGCGGTTGTGATTTGGCCGTGCGCATTGATGGCAAAACCTATTTCGTTGACGGAACTGATATCAACAAACATGGTGATGCGCATGCCGCCGATGGTTTTTGTTCCGCTATCAGGAAAGCTGAAGTAACAGGCGAAATAAAAAACGGAAGGTTTGTTGCTACGAGCTTTAAATTACTTCCAATGGAAGATAAGAAAGACAGTCACGAAGGACACAATCATTAAAAAAGACGCGGTTTGTTCCACTTTTTTTATGAGTTTTCTATCTGAATTAATTGTACTTTTGGAAATATGAATCTGATTTTACAAAACATAGCCAGGCATATTTCTTTGACACCTGAAGAAGAGCAGCTTTTCCTTTCTAAAACTGAAACCAAAACCTTCAAAGCCAAAACCATTCTGCAAAATGCCGGACACATCTGTAAAGAAAGTTATTTTGTAAACTCAGGTCTGCTAAGGAGTTTTAACATCAATGACAATATTGTTGAACACGTGCTGAGCTTTGCCTGCGAAGGATGGTGGATCAGTGATATGTACAGTTTCATATCGCAAAAGCCCGGCAACCTTTTTATTGAAGTTCTGGAAGATTGTGAAGTGGTGATTTTGACCAAAGAAAATCAGGAATTGCTGTATGTTGAAATACCAAAACTGGAGCGCTTCTTTAGAATCCTGATTGAAAATTCTCTTGTAGCCCATCAGGAAAGGCTTATGGACAATCTAAGCCTTACCGCCGAAGAACGTTTTGACAAATTCTGCAAAAAATATCCAACATTAATCCAAAAGGTACCACAAAAACAGATTGCTTCTTTCATTGGCGTTACACCTGAATTCTTCAGCAAAATGAAAGCAAGGATGCTTAAGAAATAGTTGCAAAGTGGCTAAGTTTTCCTTTGTTATTTTACTCTGAAACTTTGTTGCTTTGCCACTTTGCTACTCTGAAACTTTCTTAACCTACATTAAGTGCTTCTGCCTCATTACCGATGTAAATTTGTATCATAATAATTAGTAAATTTATACATTATGAGCACAACAGTTTTACACAAAGCAAATACACGCGGACATGCTGACCATGGTTGGTTAAACGCACACCATACATTTAGTTTCGCAAGTTATTATGACCCAAACAGGGTACAATTTGGTGTACTTAGAGTTTTAAACGATGATATTGTAGCACCCGGAATGGGATTTGGGAAACACCCTCATGACAATATGGAAATCATTACCATACCTCTTGAAGGCGATTTGGCGCACAAAGACAGTATGGGAAATGCAGAGACTATCAAATTTGGAGACGTTCAGGTAATGAGTGCCGGAACCGGAATACAACATTCTGAGTTCAATCCGAACCACGACAAAAGAACCAATCTTTTACAGATTTGGGTTTTCCCAAAATACCGCAATGTAGAACCACGTTACCAACAAATTACCTTAGACACTTCTGACCGTCACAACAAATTGCAACAGATTTTATCTCCTAATGCTGATGATGCCGGAGTTTGGATCCACCAGGATGCCTGGTTCCACATGGGTAACCTTGACAAAGGAGTTGCTGTGGAATACGATCGTAAAAAAGAAGGAAACGGATTGTATGTCTTTGTAATCAAAGGAAGCGTTAAAGTTGATGGACAGGAACTGGAGCAACGTGACGGATTAGGAATTACCGATTTTGAAAAAGTAAACTTTGAAGCTACTTCAGATGCTGAGATCCTATTAATGGAAGTTCCAATGCACCAATAAGTAAAAAATAAGCTAAAAATTCTATTATGAGTGATGTTAAATTGGAAGTTAATGGGAAAAATGGTTATTTTCACATTGATGTAGACGGAAAACGAGAAGCTATGATGACCTTTGTTTTTGCAGGCGAAGACAAAATCATCATAGACCACACTGAGGTTAATCCTGGAAATGAAGGAAAAGGGTTTGGTAAAAAAATGGTAACCAAAGCCGTAGAATGGGCTCGTGAAAATGGGATTAAAATCATTCCGCTCTGTCCGTTTGCCAAAAGTGTTTTTGATAAAACCCCTGAATTTAGGGATGTATTATAATGGAGCCTTATTTAGAACAAAACATAGAAGGAAAGATTGGTACACAAAAATACTTGTGTACCATTTTTTGGCGTAACGGCCAACTGGTAATGGATGAACCTGAAAATGTGGGCGGACAGGACTTAGGCCCTGATCCGTTTTCTACGTTTTTGGCTTCTTTGGCGGGTTGCACTCTGTCCACCCTCAGGATGTACATTGACCGGAAAGAGTGGAACATTCCTGAAATTAAAATTTCCCTAAATTTATATCAGGAAACCAATGCCCAATTGGAAACCACTATTGTACGTGCGATCTCCTTCTCGGGAGATGTTAGCGACGAGCAGAAAGAACGATTATTGGTCATTGCAGAAAAGTGCCCGATTTCTAAATTATTAAAAGGAAAAATAACCATTAATACCAGTCTATAATCATGGATCCAAATGACATCAAAAAAGAATATACCAATGGTGAAGTAACCATAGTATGGCAATCCGGGAAATGCATTCATTCGGCCAACTGCGTCCGAAACAACCCCGATGTTTTCAAACCAAAAGAAAAGCCATGGATAACTCCAGAAGGTTCCTCTACGGAAAAGATAATCGAAACGGTAAACAAATGCCCTTCAGGAGCACTAACGTATTACAGGAACAAATAAGATGAAGAAAAAAATACTTGCCTTTGGTGCTTCAAACAGCAGCGATTCCATTAATAAGCAATTGGCAAAATATGCTTCGGGACTATTCCAGAATGCCACCATTGAACTTTTGGATTTGAATGATTTTGAAATGCCTATTTATTCCAAAGACCGTGAAAAGAAAGATGGTTTTCCGCAATTGGCACATGATTTTTACAATAAAATCGGAGCATCTGACTTTGTTTTGATTTCATTTGCAGAAAACAACGGCAATTATACCACTGCTTTCAAAAACATATTAGACTGGACATCACGCATCAATGGCAAAACCTTTCAGGAAAAACCGATGCTGCTTTTAGCGACTTCGCCCGGAGCCAGAGGTGGAAGCACCGTGCTTGACATTGCATTAAAGCGTATGCCTTTTCAGGGCGGAATAGTGAAAGGAAGTTTTTCATTACCCAGCTTTCAGCAAAATTTTGACATCGAAAAAGGAATAATCTCCAATAAAGAGTTGGATGATGAACTTAGAAAAATTATTGGTTCTATTGAAATTTAAAGTTATTTTCCGGAACTTAATTTAATGGCTCATCAGAAGGAACGATATACTTTTAAAAGCGGTAATAAAAATTACCGCTTTTTTATTTCTTAATCTAGGTTAAGTGGTCAACTCCTATAACCACCTTAACTTTGTCCCATCAAACTGAAATAATAAAAAATTAAAAAAATAAATTATGGCAACAACTAAATGGGTTATCGACCCAACACACTCAGAAGTAGGTTTTAAAGTAAAACACATGATGTTTACTAATGTATCCGGAAATTTTGGAACTTATGAAGCAGACATCACAACAGAAGATGATGATTTTACAAAATCAAATATTTCATTCTCCGCTGATATCGCTTCGATAAATACAAACAATGCGGACCGTGACGGCCACCTGAAAAGTGCTGATTTCTTTGATGCAGATAATTTCCCAAAACTGACTTTTATTTCAACTTCTTTTACCAAAATTGATGATGAGAATTATGAAATAGCCGGCGATTTAAGCCTACATGGTGTAACAAAATCCGTTAAACTTCCCGCAGAGTTTAGCGGTCTAATGAAAGACCCTTGGGGCAATACCAAAGCCGGGTTAAACATATCAGGCAAAATAAACCGTAAAGACTGGGGATTGAACTGGAACTCTGCTCTTGAAACCGGCGGCGTTTTAGTTAGTGAAGATGTAAAACTGAATATTGAATTACAGCTTTTAAAACAATAATTTAAGTATTGATTTCGAATAATGTTAGGTTTGCCCTGGACTTTGAAAAAGGTTCAGGGTTTTTATTTATAAAAAATAGTATTTTTGTTTTACTAAACAATAAATAGTTTCAAAGAAATGCCCTGCATTACTTTTTACTATTTTAAACAAAGAACCAGAATTATATGAAAGCATACGTTTTCCCGGGACAGGGGGCACAATTTACCGGAATGGGTAAAGAATTATATGAAAACTCGCCGCTGGCCAAAGAACTTTTTGAAAAAGCCAATGCCATTTTGGGCTTCCGCATTACCGACATCATGTTTGAAGGTACAGCAGAACAGCTTAAGGAAACCAAAGTGACCCAGCCTGCCGTGTTCCTGCACTCGGTGATTTTGGCAAAAACACTGGATATAAAACCGGATATGGTTGCCGGACATTCTCTTGGTGAATTTTCTGCTTTGGTAGCCAATGGCACCCTGTCTTTTGAGGATGGATTAAAACTGGTTTCCCAAAGAGCTATGGCGATGCAAAAAGCATGCGAAATTACGCCAAGTACTATGGCCGCCGTATTAAATCTTGATGATAAAATCGTAGAAGATATCTGCGCTTCTATTGATGGGGTCGTTGTCGCTGCTAATTATAACTGTCCGGGGCAATTAGTAATTTCAGGAGAATACAAAGCTGTTGAAGCTGCCTGTGAAAAAATGAAGGAAGCCGGAGCCAAACGTGCATTAATACTTCCTGTAGGAGGAGCTTTCCACTCTCCTATGATGGAGCCAGCCCGGGAAGAATTGGCCGCAGCCATTGAAGCCACCACTTTCAATACTCCAAGCTGCCCGGTATATCAAAACGTACCAGCCGCTGCCGTTTCTGATGCAGATGAAATCAAGAAAAACCTAATCATCCAGTTGACTGCCCCTGTAAAATGGACCCAGTCAGTTCAACAGATGATTAAAGACGGAGCCACCAGTTTTACTGAAGTAGGTCCGGGTAAAGTATTGGTTGGATTAGTAAACAAAATTGACAAAGACGTAGAAACAATTTCCGCTTAATTAATTAAAAACACTATTATGAAAAAAGTAATCTTATCATTGGCACTTGCATCATTTATAATATCATGCAAGCCGGAAACCAAAGAAAAACTGGAAGACGCAGGAAGCGCAGTAACTCAGGACATGAAGGATACTGTAGATTCAGCTAAAGTTAATGCTGAGGCTAAATTAGACACTTTAAAAGATAAAGCTAACGCCAAAATTGACAGTGCCAAAATAAAAGCTGCTGATAAAATGGAGGAATCTGCTAAAAAACTTAAAGAGTCTGTAAAAAAGTAAACCCATTAAAAAGCCCCTTAATAGGGGCTTTTTTTAACTTCTTATTTTCTGTTCCCATTTCCATGCTGTCGAAAGGGCGTCTTCTAAATTGTGGGAGGCTTTCCATCCAAGAATAGTATTGGCTTTGTCAGTGCTTGCATAAGCGGCAATAACATCACCGGCTCTTCTGTCTACAATTCTGTAAGGCAATTTTTTACCCGACACTTTTTCAAACGCATTAATTACTTCTAAAACCGAACTTCCTTTACCTGTTCCCAAATTGAAAACTTCAACTTTATTAGGGTTTTGTCTGTCTAACAATCTCTGTAATGCAACAACATGGGCTTTAGCAATATCTACAACGTGAATATAATCCCGAATGCAGGTTCCATCAGGAGTTGGATAATCATTTCCATAGACAGACAACTCCTTTCTTAACCCAAACGCAGTCTGAGTAATAAAAGGCACCAGGTTTTGTGGTACTCCAAGCGGAAGCTCCCCTATTTCGGCACTGGGATGAGCACCAACAGGATTAAAATAGCGTAGTAAAATCGAATTTAAATTGGTTACATTGGCTACATCAGTGATGATTTCCTCGCCAATCTGTTTTGTATTTCCGTAAGGAGAAATGGCTGGCTGCACTGAAGCATCTTCAGTAATTGGCAATTTATCAGCCTGTCCATAAACGGTGCATGAAGAACTGAAGATAAAATTTGCCTTAGGTAATTGAGTAATTTCCTGAAGAATATACACCAAGGCATTAATATTATTTTCATAGTATAGCAATGGATTTTCAACACTCTCACCTACTGCTTTTGAAGCAGCAAAATGGATTACACCCGCAACATCAGAATGTTTTTTAAACAAATTCTGAACCGCTGATTTATCTCTTAAATCAATGTTTTCAAAGACAGGCTTTTTGCCTGTAATCTTTTCAATACCATCCAACACTTCAATGGATGAATTGGAAAGGTTATCCACTACGATTACTTCAAAACCTTCGTTTTGCAGTTCCACTACCGTATGTGAACCAATAAATCCTAAACCGCCGGTTACTACTATCTTCATGTTTTTTTGAGAAAATAGAAAAAAGAGAATAGAAAACAGATCTGACAATTTACAGAATGCCTTTTTCTACATTCTATACTCTTCTTTCTTTATTTTAAGAATTCTAAGACGCTGTCTGTTATAAATTTGATTTGCTCATCATCAAGCTCAGTGTGCATTGGCAATGAAATTACTTCTTTTACCAATTGGTTAGTCACTGGAAAATCCTCTTCTTTATATCTTGCATCAGCATAAGCTTTTTGCGAGTGTAACGGAATTGGATAATAAATAGCACACGGAATTCCTTTGTCTAACAAATGTTGCATCAATGCATCTCGGTCAGCATCAATGATTCGTAGGGTATATTGATGGAAAACGTGGCAATCACAATTATCGCAAATAGTTGGTGCAATGATATTTTTATGTCCAGTAAAAGCCGCTGAATATTTACGTGCAGCGTTTTGTCTTGCTGCATTATAACTATCTAAAAAAGGTAGTTTTGCATCTAAAACTGCTGCCTGAATACTATCTAAACGAGAGTTAACTCCAACTACATCGTGATGGTAACGAACATACATACCGTGATTAACAATACCGCGGATTGTATGTGCTAAAGTATCATCATTGGTAAAAATCGCACCTCCATCGCCATAACAGCCTAAATTTTTGGAAGGGAAAAATGATGTTGATGATACATGACCTATCGTTCCGGCTTTCTTTTTTGTTCCGTCAGAAAACTTACAATTGGCACCTATAGCTTGGGCATTGTCTTCGATTACATAAAGATTATGCTCTTTTGCGATTTGCATAATTGCTTCCATATTGGCAGCTCTTCCGAACAAGTGTACCGGAACGATAGCTTTTGTTTTAGGAGTAATCGCTTTCTTTATTGCTTCAATGGAAATATTCATATTGACCATATCAACGTCTACCAATACCGGAGTTAATTGCAATAAGGCAATAACCTCAACGGTCGCAGCAAAAGTAAAATCAGCAGTAATTACCTCATCACCCGGCTTCAGTCCCAACCCCATCATAGCTATTTGAAGAGCATCGGTTCCATTGGCACACGGAATTACATGTTTTACATCTAAATACTGCTCAAGGTTTTTTTGAAATTCATGAACTTTAGGTCCGTTAATGTAAGTTGTGGTATCTAAGACTTCCTGAATAGAAGCATCTACTGTAGTTTTTATTTTGTCATATTGACTTTTTAAGTCAACCATTTGAATTTTTTTCATAATCCTGAAATTTGAGTTGCAAAAGTAAGAAATTCTGAAGTAGAATATCCTATTCCATAAAAGAAACGTATTTTAGCCCAACAAATTTTTCCGGATGCTTTTTCTGTATAACATAATAGTAATTCTAGCTTCTCAGACGGTCAAAATCTTAGCGTTTTTCAGTCCAAAAATGAAGCTTTTCGTTAAGGGAAGAAAGACTGTTTTTCAGGAACTGAAAACCAAAATCAATTCTGAAGATAAAACCATTTGGTTTCATGCAGCATCGCTGGGCGAATTTGAGCAGGGTTTGCCGGTTATGGAAAAAATCAAATCCAAATTCCCTAATCATAAAATCATTGTAACTTTCTTTTCTCCTTCAGGTTATGAAGTACGAAAAAATAATACCACTGCAGATGTAACTATCTACCTGCCATTGGACACCAAATCCAATGCAAGGCAGTTTCTAAAATATACCCATCCCGATTTGGTTTTTTTCATCAAATATGAATATTGGCCTAACTACCTGAATGAACTTAAGAAGCGGCATATCAAAACCTATCTTATTTCAGGTATCTTCAGAAAAAATCAGGCTTTTTTCAAATGGTATGGAGGCTTCTACCGCAAAGCTTTGAAAAGCTTTGACTATTTTTTTGTACAAAATGAAAGTTCAAAAACATTGTTGCAGGGATTGGGATTCAATAATGTGAAAATATCAGGCGATACCCGTTTTGACCGTGTAGCAGCTATTTTGGAACGTGACAATTCCTGTCTCTTATACACATCTCCGAGCCCACGAGACCGAGGCTGATCTC
>CAMFLD010000040.1 GCA_945957245.1 uncultured Flavobacterium sp.
GCCTGTAGGTTCATTAGACCCAAACCAAATTCATATTCCCGGAATTATGGTACAACGCATTTTTAAAGGTGAAAAATTCGAAAAGAGAATTGAGCAACGAACGGTTCGGAAGCGTTAATTTGAAAATGTACTGATTTGAAAATTTGAAGATGAGGAATGACAAAGACAATCTGATTGTAAAACTAAGCTTTGATTTTGCTTTAAAAATCATTGCATATTCAGAGGAAATACGTCAGTTTAATCGTTTCGAAATGGCCTCACAAATATTCAGAAGCGGGACATCAATTGGTGCTAACATCAGGGAAGCCCAAAATGCGGAAAGCAAAGCCGATTTTATCCATAAATTTAAAATTGCTGCAAAAGAATCAGATGAAGTTCAATACTGGTTACAATTATGTCAGGAATCTGAATTTTATCCTAATCCTAAAGAAGAATTATTTAAAGAAATACAATCTATAAATTTGATTTTATCAAAAATTATTGCTTCAAGCAAGAAGGCCTAATTTTCAAATCATCAAATTTTCAAATCATCAAATTATGTTAGGAAAAGAAGAAATCGCAAAACGAATTGCCAAAGAAGTAAAAGATAAATACTTTGTTAATCTTGGAATTGGAATTCCTACTTTGGTGGCCA
Organism: uncultured Flavobacterium sp.; assembly: GCA_945957245.1. Taxonomy (GTDB): domain Bacteria; phylum Bacteroidota; class Bacteroidia; order Flavobacteriales; family Flavobacteriaceae; genus Flavobacterium. The sequence continues at coordinate 635 of CAMFLD010000040.1, forward strand.
ACTATGTGCGCACCGACATTTCGGTAGAATTCCAAAGTGAAAATGGTGTTCTTGGAATGGGGCCGTTTCCTTATGAAGGCGAGGAAGATGCTGACGTAATCAATGCAGGAAAACAAACCATTACAACGCTGCCCGGAGCCAGTTTCTTCGACTCCGCTTTCAGTTTCGGAATGATCCGCAGCCAAAAAGTAGATTTGACTATCCTAGGTGCTATGGAAGTAGCTGAAAACGGAGATATAGCCAACTGGAAAATCCCCGGAAAAATGGTTAAAGGAATGGGCGGCGCTATGGATTTAGTAGCCTCTGCCGAAAACATCATCGTAGCCATGATGCATGTTAACAAAGCCGGTGAAAGTAAAATCCTGAAACGATGCACGCTTCCTCTGACCGGTGTTGGTTGCGTTAAAAAAGTAGTTACCGAATTAGCCGTTATGGAAGTCACACCAAAAGGATTCAAACTTTTAGAACGTGCCCCAGGCGTTTCCGTAGAACATATCATAGCTTCCACCGAAGCCGATTTGATTATTGAAGGGGAAATCCCGGAAATGGTTATCGATTAAGATACTCCGTCAATACTTCGGACGGATTCATAAATGTATTAGGGCTTTCAGTGATACTGACGGCCCTTTTTTTATTGAGTTTATACACCAGGTCAAATTCAGTGGTAAATAAAATAGCTGAAAGAAACGGATTGTTGATATGCTTCAACAATGTATCACGGGCTGCATCAATCGCATGAATTTCAATTTGTTCGTCCCGCTGGAATTTGTATTTCAGTTCCAATTTTAGAATCCCCTGTTCCACAATTGGGCGGACATAGATATTCATTAAATCGGTATTCCCAATAGTTTTTGCCAGAGTCAATTTGGCAAACGTACCATCAGCCAAACTGGCTTTTACTTTATTATAAAACTCTGAAAAAGACTCGTTGAAAGGCATTTAAATTCGAATTAATTAAAAAAACCAACTTGCTACAAAAATAGCGGCGATTACACAGATCAGATCTACCAAAAGCATAGTAGCCAGCGTATATCGTGTATTTTTCACATTAATGCTTCCGAAATAAACGGCTATGACATAAAACGTAGTTTCGGCACTGCACTGGAAAATACAACTCAGTCTTCCGGTAAAGGAATCAGGCCCGAAGGTACGCATGGAATCAATCATAAAACCTCTCGATCCTCCTGAACTGAAGGGGCGCAACATCGCAACCGGCAATGAATCGGTAATTTGTTTGCTTACGCCGATATTAGAAAATGCAAAAGAAATTCCATTGCTTATAATTTCAAACAAGCCACTATTTCTGAAAAACGAAATCGCAACCAGCATTCCCATTACATAAGGGAAAATCTTTACTCCAGTTTGGAGACCGTTATTCGCACCAGTTACAAAGGCGTCAAAAATAGTCGTGTTTTTCTCCGTAAATCTTTTTTCGTGGATGAAGGAAAATATCAATGTAAAACCAATGATAGCCACAAGCATTAATCCTGAAAGATTGGACGTAAATGTATTTTTTCCAATTAAATCTAAAGTATTGATGTATAAAAGCAACCCGATTATAGCAGCAACAATAACCATCAGAGCCACAATCAGTGATGCGCTTTTGAAATTAATTCTTTGTCGGATTCCAACAATTAAAAAGGCAGCAATAGTTCCTATGAAAGAAGTTATGATACAAGGCAGCATTACATCAGCGGGGTTGCTCGCATTTTCAGCAGCACGGTAACCAATGATTGAAGTGGGAATTAAAGTCAATCCCGCAGCATGCAGACACAAAAACATAATCTGGGCATCACTGGCTTTATCTTTTTCAGGATTAAGTTCCTGCAAACTTTGCATTGCTTTAAGCCCAAAAGGAGTTGCTGCCGAATCAAGTCCGAGGAAATTTGCAGCAAAGTTTAAGGTCATATAGGATATCGACTCATGGTTTTCAGGAACCGTTGGAAAAACTTTTACAAAAACCGGGCTTAGTTTTTTGGCCAGTTTTTCTGAAGCTCCGGAGTCAATTAATAGCTGCATCAAACCACAGAAAAAAGCAAGGTACGCAATCAAGGGAAGAATCAAATCCAGCAAACTGTTTTTGCAGGTTGGCAGCAATCCATCCGACTTTTGAACACCGGAATAAATTTTAACAGTCTTTGCCTTATAGACATAAGTAGTATCTGCATTAAGCGTATCCCTGTTGATAATCATCGTTTGATCAGGAGCTTTTTTAATGCTGTCCATCACAAATTTGGGAACCTGATTCAAATATTTTTCGGAAATTAAGATCGGATCATCCTTTTTACCATTCAGGATATTATCAATGGTGAAGCTATTTCCAATGGACAAACTAATTACTACAAAGACTATTGATGAGACAAAAATTGCCAGCCAAAATCTACTTAAAACCATAGGTTGTTTTTTGGTAAATATACCATTAATCGATTTTGGTTGATACTAATGAAATCAATTTTTATCTACAGTTTTGCGAATTAGTAAACATTAAGTAAATCTTAATGAATATTTGGCAATAGAATCAAAAAAATAATAGTGGGTTTATATATATTTGCTAACTTTTATAAACACAACACATTTTATATAGAATTATGAAAAAGAATTACTTATTCCTGCTATCAATCCTTTTTGTAGGTGTTTCCGTTTTTGGACAATCGAAAGAAGATATCAAAAAAATCACTGCTGAATATGATATGGCCAAACTAAAGGAAAAAGAGGATTTTTACAGGGAAAAAGCACGTAAGGAGAAGAATAAGGCGATTGAAACGGCACGTGCTAAAAATTGGCCTATCTATACGATTGGTGAAGATGGAAGCATTTTAGAGTTAATGAAACTAACTCCGGAAGGACTGCCGATATATTATTCTACACAGAATGTCAATGCTGCAAAATCAACCAGAGCCAATCATTTGAATACAGGAGGTTCTTTAGGATTAAACCTTAATGGTCAGGGAATGACAGTTAGAGAATGGGACGGAGGAAATGTAAGGGCTACCCATAATGCCTTTGGCGGAAGGGTTACTGTCGTTGACGACCCTACAAGTACTACTTATGCCGCACACTCCACCCATGTTTGCGGAACATTGATTGCTGCTCCTGTACCAGCTGCTGTAAAAGGGATGGCCTGGCAGGCTAATGCAAGAACTTTTAACTGGACGGATGATTCTTCTGAAGCACTTTCAGAAGTGCAGGGTGGAATGTTGATTTCAAACCACTCTTATGGAGTGCCTATTACCAGCAATGGTGTAACGATTCCATCATGGATTATTGGGGCTTATTCTGCAGATGCTGCCGAATGGGACGATATTGCTTATAACTCTCCTTACTATCTACCCGTAATGTCTGCGGGTAATGATGGCCAGAATGAAAATAATCCGGAACCTTTAAGCCCGGGTTTTGATAAATTAGTAGGGAATAAAACGGCCAAAAACAATTTAATCGTTGCCAGTTGCGAAGATGTTACTACTGCTGCTGACGGTTCAGTAACTTTATCCAATATTGTTATCAGCAGTTTTAGCAGTGAAGGTCCAACAGATGATTACAGGGTGAAACCGGACATTACAGGAAACGGAGCTAACCTAACCTCAACAGGAAGTACCAGTAATACTGCTACAGCGGTAATGTCTGGAACTTCTATGGCATCTCCAAATGTTGCCGGAACACTGGTTTTAGTGCAACAACATTACAAGAATGTAACTAATAGTTTCATGCGTGCTGCTACTTTAAAAGGGCTGGCATGCCATACAGCCGACGATGCAGGTGCAACAGGGCCTGATCCTGTATTTGGATGGGGTTTGTTAAATGCCAAAAAAGCAGTTGAAACTATCAACGGAAATGGTTTAACTTCATGGATTTCAGAAGAAACTCTTGCTAATAATCAAACTTATTCCATGACTGTAAACTCTCCGGGTGGTGTTCCGCTAATTGCTTCAATTACCTGGACCGATGTTCCGGGAGTGGCCAACAACGGGAATTCGGGTGCAAATGATACTACACCGGCATTAGTTAACGATTTGGATATTAGGGTAACCAGAAATGGAATAACTTATTACCCATGGAGATTAACTCCAGATTTAAGTAGCGGTGCACTAAGGGATGGTGATAATTCTGTTGACAATGTGGAACAGGTGAAAATTGACGCTCCTGCTGCCGGAACTTACACAATAACGATATCACACAAAAGAACCCTCACAACAGGAAGTCAAAAATATTCCTTGATTGTTACCGGTTTGACCTCATCTTTTGCAATTAATTCGACTTCAGACAATTTAACCGTTTGTTCAAGCCAAAATGCTGTATATACTTTTAATTATACCCAAACAGGTACAGGAACAACAACATTCTCAGCTGTTGATCTGCCGAGCGGCGCCAGCGCTTCCTTCTCACCTGCGTCTCTGAGCGCTAGCGGAACTGTAACCATGACGGTTTCAGGATTATCAAATGTAACTCCAAATGAATATGCTATTGGTATCAAAGGAACAAGTGCATCAGATACGGAAACAAGATATAAAACCCTAAGAGTATACAATGCAACTCATCAACAGGTTGTGTTGCAAAGTCCAACAAACGGACAATCATCATTGTCTACCACAACCAATTTAACATGGACAGCACAAGCCAATGCTCAGAATTATACCGTTCAGGTTTCAGATTCAGCTAATTTTGCATCTCTTATAGTAAATCAGGTTGTAACTGCCAATCATTATTTGGTAACCGGATTGAGTCAAGCGACAAGATACTACTGGAGAGTAATTCCTTCTAATTACTGTGCAAACGGATTAGCATCAAATGCACTTACTTATTCGTTCTCAACAGGATCATTAGCTTGTAATAATACTTTTACCGCTACTGATTTTTCTGATGCAACTATAGGTACTACTGCAAATTCTACTGCTTCAGTTCCGGTTACCGTTACAGGAGGTTTAACGATTGGTGATCTGAATGTAAACCTGAATATTACCCATACCTGGATTGGAGATATATCAGTATATCTTGAAGGTCCTGCGGAAATAGGAAGTCCAATGATTACTTTATTGGATATCCCATGCGGGAATAACCAAAATATTGCTTGTACTATGGATGATGATGGTGGAACTCCTGCCTGTTCCGGAATCCCTGCTATTACAGGAAATATCGCTCCTGTTGACCCATTAAGTGCATTAAATACTTTGCCTGCTGATGGAGTGTGGGTTTTAAGAGTACTTGACCATAATAATGAAGATGGCGGAACCATAAACAGTTTTAGCCTTAATATCTGTAATGTGGTTGCAGCATTAAATGTGAGTAATAATCCTATCCAAAACAGTAATGTTTATCCTAATCCAACAAAAGGAATTGTAAACGTTTCCATTCCTGCTCTTTCAGGTACTGCAACCATTAAATTGTTTGATTTACAGGGAAGACAGATACTTTCTAAAGAGACAAGTGATGTAACTACTTCCTTTAGTATTGAAAATCTTCAGGACGGAATTTACTTAGTGAATATTGGAAATGACAATGCTTCGATTACTAAAAAGATAATTCTTAGAAGAAACTAAAATAAAAAGCCCCGATTAAATCGGGGTTTTTTTATACATGAATAATTTCGTCTTCTATTAATATTTCCTCTCTACGGAATCTGAGAAAAATTTGAGCTACCGCTATAACATCCTTCTCGCAATAAGTGATGATTCTGTCAATGTCCTTTTCTATATAAAATACATGTCCCACCTGACTTCCGTCAATATCGCCTTTTGGAGAAGGGATTCCAAGGATTTTAGTAAGCAGTTTTAAGGAAGTAAAATGTTTGTAATCGCCAAATTTCCATAATTCTAATGTGTCAAGATGTGGAATTTCCCATGGTTTTTTACCGAATAAATTCAATTTGGCCGGAATGGCGATGTTATTAATGACCATCCTTCGGGCAATGAACGGAATATCAAACTCTTTAGCATTGTGCCCGCATAATACATGTTGTGGCTGACTGAAATGGGTATCAAGCAAATTTGAAAAGTCTTTCAGTATTTTCTTTTCGTCCCCAAAAAATGAAGTAACCCTAAAATTTCTGATATCTGATTTGTTGGTAAAATAACCCACCGAGATGCAAACAATCTTACCAAACTCAGCCCAAATTCCGGCCCGCTCATAGAAGTCTTCAGGAGTATATTCATCACGCCTCTGATATTGGGTCTTCTGTTCCCACAACTCTTTCATTTCCGCATCCAATTCGCCAAATTTTTCTGTTTCAGGAACCGTTTCAATATCGAAAAAAAGAATGTTATTCAGGTTTATCTTTTCTATCATTATTCAAAATTTAAGAATTAACTTATATAAAAGTAATTTATTGAAATAAGATATAAAAGAAAATCATTAAAAAAGTGATTGCTGCTTAAATGGACTTTCGTGTTCAAGCAACCATTTTTTGCGCCATAATCCTCCTGCATAGCCTGTTAGTGAACCATCTGTTCCAATCACCCTGTGACAGGGTACCACAATCCAAAGCGGATTCCTTCCATTAGCAGATGCTACAGCCCTAATTGCTTTTACATCGCCTAATTTTTTCGACAAGTCGAGGTATGTTATTGTTTTTCCAAATGGAATGTTTAATAATTCCTGCCACACTTTTTGTTGAAATTCGGTTCCCTGAGGATTTAACCTGAAATCGAAATGTTGTCTTTGCCCTTCAAAATACTCTTCGAGCTGAGAAACACATTCTTTTAAAGCTTTTGGAATTTTGGCTGTTTTTTTCCCTTCAGCCAGAACGGAAATCTCGGAAATGCCGTTTTCATCACCAACAATTTTGGTAATTCCAAGGGGCGACTCTATAAAGGCTGTTTCCATCTGATAAAGTTACCAATTTATTTCGAAAAGCTGTAAATATAATCTTCGAGGGCTTTCAATTCATCCTCGCTCATGCTTTTTGTAATGGCGAAATTGGTTTTCATGACATCGTATTGGCTTGGGTCAACAATAGGTTCGCTCTGTTCCTGAAGGAAGGAAACAATACTTCCGTTTTTGGTTTTATAAGTTTTGGCTATTTCCTGCAGGCTTGGCCCAATAATTTTCTGATCAGGTTTATGGCAGGCAATACAATTTCCTTCTCCTTCAAAAAGCGCTTTTCCTGAAATTTTTACTACTGATTTATCAGCTTCGGGAGTGTTATGTTTTTCCTCCTTTCCTTTACAGGAAATAATCATTGTCATCACTGAAAATAAAAGAATCTTCTTCATCTTATTTATTCAATAAAATTGCTGCTTCTTTGGCAAAATAAGTCGAAATCAGACTTGCTCCTGCTCTCTTGATACACATCAATTGCTCCATCATGATTTTGTCGTGATCCAGCCATCCTCTTTCGGAAGCAGCTTTGATCATGGCATATTCGCCCGAAACGTGAAAGACCGTTACCGGAACGTTTACTGCGTTCTTTACTTCACGTACAATATCCAAATAGGCAATACCCGGTTTTACCATAACCATATCGGCTCCTTCTTCTACATCCATCAAGGCTTCTTTAACAGCTTCGATACGGTTGGCATAATCCATCTGATAGGTCTTTTTATCTTTTGGCACTTCGATATCGGCTTCTTTTGGAGCACTATCCAAAGCATCACGGAACGGACCATAAAATGCGGAAGCATATTTAGCCGAATAACTCATGATTCCAACATTTGGGAAACCTGCGGCGTCCAAACCTTGGCGTAAGCGTAAAACCCTTCCATCCATCATATCGCTGGGAGCTACAAAATCGGCTCCCGCCTGAGCATGGGAAACAGCCATTTTTATCAAGGCTTCATTGGTGGCATCATTGGCAATATCTCCGTTTTCAATAATTCCGTCATGTCCGTAAATAGAATAAGGGTCTAATGCTACATCAGGCATTACAATCATTTCAGGACAGGCTTTCTTAATTTCCCGAATAGCCCTCTGCATTAAACCATCTGGGTTCCACGCTTCCTTACCTGTATTGTCCTTAAGACTTTCATCTACTTTTACATAAATATTTACTGCACGGATTCCCAAAGCAAATATTTCTTTTACTTCTTCTATGGTCAAATCCAACGAGCGGCGGAATATTCCTGGCATTGATGGGATTTCGGATTTATAATTTTCACCTTCTGCAATAAACATGGGAAACATGAAATCGGTTGGGCTTAATGTTGTTTCGCGTACCAGGGAACGAATGCTTTCATTTACACGCAGTCTTCTGCCTCTTTGTAGTGGGAACATAGTCTTGTTTTTTATTTGTTTTTCCAAAGGATTAATTGCTCCTTTGGGATATCATATTCATATACTTTTTTTGAAAGGCTGTCTATATATATCCAGCCATCACTTGTAAAACGTGGATTTTCCCCATTATCAGTTTCAGTATGGCCAATATTGAAGATATAATAATTAGCAGTATCATTCACCTCAGTATTATCCAGAACCCAATCAATTTGTTTTGATTTTCTATCGTTGATTATAAGTTCATTCTTCGAATTAGCTATATAATTTTCAATAAGGTCAGTATACCATTCTTCAGATTTATGCAGAACAACAGTTTTTGGAGCTAATGGAGTTGCAGCCTTTTGTTCCAATTTCTGTTCGGTTTTCTGTTCACTTGCTTTTCCACAGCTTATAAGTATTGTCAATAATATTGATATAACTAGTTTTTTCATGATCAATTAATCCAGTCTATAGGATTTTGCAATATTCTTATCAATTTTTCTTCTTCACTTCCTGCTTCAGGATGATGATCATATACCCATTGCACATGAGGTGGCAAACTCATCAAAATGGACTCTATTCTACCATTGGTTTTTAATCCAAATAAGGTTCCTTTATCGTGTACCAGATTGAATTCTACATAACGTCCACGGCGGATTTCCTGCCAATTCCGGTTTTGTTCTGTATATGAAAGTTCTTTTCTTCTTGCTACAATTGGAGCATAAGCCTGAAGGAAACTGTTTCCAACTTCGGTTACAAAGTTGTACCAATCCTCCATTGACATCGTATCGGTGGCTTTGCAATAATCAAAAAACAATCCTCCAATTCCCCGGGCTTCATTTCTGTGTGCATTCCAGAAATAAGCATCACATTGTTTTTTGTATTTTGGATAAAACTCCGGGTTGTGTTTGTCACAGGCCGTTTTACAGGTTTGGTGAAAGTGTTGTGCGTCTTCTTCAAACAAATAATATGGTGTTAAATCCTGACCTCCTCCAAACCAGGAATTGATTACATTTCCGGCTTCATCATACATTTCAAAATAGCGCCAGTTGGCATGCACTGTTGGCACCATTGGACTTTTGGGATGGATAACCAAACTGAGTCCACAGGCAAAGAAATCGGCTTCTCCAACATTAAACATCTTCTGCATGGTTTCCGGTAATTTGCCATGAACGGCTGAGATATTTACTCCTCCTTTTTCAAAAACGGCTCCATTTTCTATAACCCGTGTTTTTCCGCCACCTCCTTCCGGACGTTTCCAGATATCCTCACGAAATTGGGCTAAACCATCAACCGCTTCTAGCCCGGAACAGATTTGGTCTTGTAAATTTTGTATGTATTGATAAAATTTATCTTTCATATTGTTGTCGGTTGTCAGTTGTCAGTTGTTGGTTAAATCATGTTTAACTACCTATTGACAATCATCAACTATTTATATTCTTTTACCGCTTCAATAAATGCCTTGGCGTGATCTACTGGAATGTTTGGCAGGATACCATGACCAAGATTTACGATATAATTGTCTTTTCCGAATTCATCTATCATTTCGTGAACCATTTTTTTGATGGTTGGAATTGGCGACAGTAATCGACTTGGGTCAAAATTCCCCTGTAATGTAATTTTCCCTCCTGATAAATATCTGGCATTCCTTGCGGAACAGGTCCAATCTACTCCTAGTGCAGAAGCTTTTGATTTTGACATATCGTTAAGAGCAAACCAGCAGCCTTTTCCAAAAACAATTACTTTAGTTTCTTCAGCAAGGGCATTAACAATCTGGTTGATGTATTTCCATGAAAATTCATTGTAATCGGCTGGAGAAAGCATACCGCCCCAACTATCAAAAATCTGCACAGCATTACAGCCTGCTTTTACTTTTTCTTTTAAGTATAAAATGGTAGTATCCGTGATTTTTTGTAATAAGGTATGGGCTGCTACGGGATTTGAAAAACAGAATCCTTTTGCAGTATCAAAGCTTTTAGAGCCTTTTCCTTCCACAGCATAACAGAAAATCGTCCAGGGTGAACCTGCAAAACCGATTAGTGGCACTTCATCATTAAGCATTTCTTTTGTTAGCTTAACGGCATTCATTACATAGCCTAATGTTTCTTCGATGTTGGGAACAAAAACCTGATTTACCTGTTCCATAGTACGGATTGGATTGGAAATAATTGGTCCTAAATTATCCTTGAGTTCCACATGAATGCCCATAGCTCTTGGGACTACTAAAATATCCGAAAACAAAATGGCAGCATCTGGTTTTACTATTCTGATAGGCTGAACTGTAATTTCAGCTGCTAATTCGGGTGTTTCACAACGGGTGAAGAAATCATATTTATCTCGTAGCGCACGGAATTCAGGTAAATATCTTCCTGCCTGACGCATCATCCACACGGGTGGCCGTTCTACGGTTTCGTTATTAAGTGCTCGTAAAAAAAGGTCGTTTTTAATCATTTTCTATTTTTAGTTACATTGTGCCGAGGCAACATTGTAAAGTTTAGTTTTTATAATATTCAATACATTTCACAATTACGCTTTCAATAGTAGGCTGGTTGGCGATGATTTTATGTGCCGTTACCGCTCTTAATGCTTCTGCGGTTGTATTGCCAATACAGAAACAGATTTCATTTGTAATTTCGTTGTTCTTTAAGAAACTTTCTACTGCTGAAGGGCTGAAAAAAAGTATCCCATCTGGCTTAAAGTTAATTTTTTCAGGTGTTAGAATTGTTTCGTAAACTTCTACTTCTTCCAACTCAATTTGCATAAGACGTAAGGCTTCGGGCAAAACATCTCTTCTTATATTCCCACAAAAGAATGTAAAACTACTTTTGGGATACTGGTTACAGATGACCGATGCCAATTCTGATGCATAATCTGAATAATGCATTACTCCAAATCCGTTTTGCTCCAATAAAGCCTTGGTTTTTACCCCTACACAAAAACACTTCCTTGCTTTTAATGCTTCTGTTTTCTCATTTAAAAGAACACTTTCTACTGCATTTTGGCTGGTAAAAATCAGATATTCATTAATTTCATCAAGCTCAAATTTTTTATTTTGAATCCGAATTAAAT
>CAMFLD010000041.1 GCA_945957245.1 uncultured Flavobacterium sp.
GTATAAGAGACAGCAGTAGGACCATTAGCTAAATCAATCGCTTTTCTGTTAGCCCAAATCGCTTCCGCTTCACGGCCTAATTTTTGGAAAGAAAGCCCCAGATTGCTATAGGCCTGACCGTTATTCGGATTTAATTCAATAGCTCTTTGATAAAAAGCTACGGATTGATCCAATTGTTTGGCATGATAAGCATTTTCACCCTGTTTGTTTACATCATTCGATAGTGAAATATCCGATTGGCTAGTAGCCGCTACTTCGGTTAAATCATTTTTACCTCGAAGCACTTCCAGTTTGTCACGAACGCCTTCCCATTCGTCAGCATCATAAAACTTGTTGATGTCCTGGAATGAACCATTTTCGTCAATCAGGAATACAACCCAAACGTTACCAACTTCATTTCTGGGAACTTTATAAGAACGAATCAATGTGTTTCCTATATATACATAAACACGGGCGTCACTCACATTAGAAAGACGGCTGCCGCCACGAATATTTTTATCGGAATAATCATGAACAGCATAAATATATTTTTGTCCCGGCATTTTTCGTTCGATTGTAATCGTTTCAGGGCCAAAGCTGTCAATATCATCCACATCTAAATTTGCCATAGCACCTGTTTTGTGGTAATAACAAATATGATTCCCAGGATACGAAATATGGGAATCTACGTCTTCGGGCTGAGCGCCCCAGCTGAGAACAATCCTTAATCCATCAAGTTCGTTCATTACCGGGCTTAGCGCATAAGTTAAATTGTTAATCGGACCCTTGGCAACAAGAGTTGAATAACCGGGTTTTTTAATGATTAGGGTGGTATTGTTATCATCTACCCCATTGAAAATTTTAGGAATACTGATTCTTCCGTTAGCATCGGTAGTTGCGCTTACAGAAGTTTCGCCGTTTCTCTGAAAAATGACTTCAGCACCCTGAATTTTTTGGTCTTTGACCACAGCACTCAAAACCTGAATTTGCGTTTTGTCCTGTGCAAAAAAGGTAGCTGTTGAGAACAACAAAGCCACCAGAGATAATTTTAAAAAAGTTGGTTTCATGTTTAGGTTTTTATTAAAAATAGTACAATGATAGCAAACAAAATCTGTTCCAAAGAATTAAATTCGCTACCACAATCAAATTATTTTTTCACACTCGAAATAACATCTCTCAAAAACCCGTTAAAATCAAAATCGGGTTCTTCGGTCAATCCCATACGTACAATTACTAAATCTTTACTCGGGATAATCGCTACCATCTGCCCCTGATACCCGCTGCAGTAATACATATCCCGTGGCACATCGGGGAAATAGCCGCCGGCGTTAAGCCAAAATTGGGCTCCATACCTGCCATTAGAAGTATTTGTTGGTGTTGCAACATATTGGGCCCAGCTTTCGTCGAAAATCTGAGTGCCAAACCAATTGCCTTTATGAAGGTAAAGCAAACCAAATTTAGCCCAATCTCTAGTGTTAGCCCAACCATAGGAAGAACCCACAAAATTTCCCGCCATGTCGGTTTCAACTAACATTGAATTCATTCCGATTTTGTCAATAAAAGCCGAATACCAAAAATCAAGATATTGTTGCTGTGATTGGAATTGTTTTCTCAGAATACCGCTGAGTAAATTGGTTGTGCCTGAGGAATAATACCAATGTGTATTTGGTTTGTATTTTGAAGGTTTTTCAATCTGCGGTTTCGACATATCCTCAGCCTGGAAAAGCATTTTGGTCACATCCGAAATTTTTCCATAATCTTCCTCCCATTCCAATCCCGAATTCATGTGCAGTAAATCGTTGATGGTAATGTCTTTGCGACTGTCGTTTGCCCATTCTGCTACCGGAGCAGGTTTCATAATGTCTATTTTACCCTGTTTTTGTAATATTCCAAAATAAGTAGCCGTGATGCTTTTTGTCATCGACCAGCCCAATATTTTGGACTTCCTGTTGAAACCGTCAGCATATTTCTCTGCAATAATCTGATCCTTGTAAACGACTAATACCGAACGGGAACGCTTCTTTTTTTCTCCTTTTTTGTCAAAAGCATTAGCCACAGCAGCATTTAGTTTAGCATAATCAACATTTTCCAAAGAAATTGTCACATCACCGTCATCTCCCGTAGGAAAAAGCCCAAGTTTCGCAGCGGTAGGTATTTGTCTGTGAGGAACCAGATATGGCTTGGTAACATCAAAATCATCGTTGATCAATGTGACACCCAAGCCCGGACGGTAAATTGCCTTCCGCTCTTTCAAACCATGGACTGTTGAGGTTACATACTTTCCGTTATCATGAATCTCATTCGTAGCCCAGTCCACTTTTGGAATATCATTATCACCTTTCTGAATTGTTTCCAGGCTCCTTCCATCTATAAAATGTCCGGAAGCAACACTTTTGGCCGAAAAGCCCGAAATCAAATCCAACTGGGGATATATTGCAATACGGAAGTAAACCAAAGCAATCAAAAACAAAACAATGAGGATTTTGAGGAATTTTTTCATTTGGAAAAAGAATAAGAAGTTTAGTAAATGTAAAAATTATTAACAAGACTTTGATACATTAACCGTTTCAATTTTATTACTTTTGTATTTAGATTTTTTCTAAATAAACAAATGCTGGACGTACAAAAAATCAGAAATGATTTCCCTATACTATCTCAACAGATAAACGGAAAACCACTCGTTTATTTTGATAATGGCGCAACTTCGCAAAAACCGAAGGTGGTTATCGATGCTATTGTAGATTATTACTCAAGATACAATGCCAATATACATCGTGGTGTGCACACATTGAGCCAGATAGCAACCGATGCTTACGAACAGGCCCGAACCAAAATACAGCATCATTTTAACGCCAAACACAATTACGAAATCATATTCACCTCAGGCACCACTGAAAGTATTAATTTGGTAGCCAATGGCTTTGCATCGCTGTTAAAGCCCGGAGATGAAATTATCGTTTCCGCACTGGAACACCACAGTAATATTGTGCCGTGGCAAATGCTTTGCGAACACACGGGTGCAGTCCTCAAAGTTATTCCTATGAACCTGGATGGCGAACTCATGATGGAGGAATACGAAAAACTGCTTTCTGATAAAACCAAACTGGTGTTCTGTAACCACGTTTCCAATGCTTTGGGAACCATCAACCCCATCAGGTTTATTATTGAAAAAGCCCACAAGGCAGGAGCAGCAGTTCTTATAGACGGAGCACAGGCTTGTCCGCACCTTAAACCCGATGTTCAGGCACTGGATGCCGATTTTTATGTTGCATCCGCCCACAAAATGTGCGGGCCAACCGGAGTAGGAATGCTTTACGGAAAAGAAGAATGGCTACGCAAACTGCCGCCATACAAAGGCGGAGGAGAAATGATAGCAACCGTTACGTTTGAAAAAACAACCTATGCCGACCTGCCTCACAAATTCGAAGCAGGAACTCCAAATATTTGCGGGGGAATTGCTTTTGGAACAGCCATCGATTACTTAAACGGAATAGGATTTGACAACATAGCTGCCTATGAAAATGAGTTGCTGGAATATGGAACCAAAAGGCTGTTGGAACTTGAAAATATAGAAATTTACGGACCAAAAGACCTCACTAAGAAAGCTTCAGTAATTTCGTTTAACCTCAAGGGAATTCACCCGTACGATGTTGGCACCATTATCGATAAATTAGGAATTGCCGTTCGAACCGGTCATCATTGCGCACAACCCATTATGGATTTTTTCAAAATTCCCGGAACCATCAGAGCCAGTTTTGCCTTTTACAATACCAAAGAAGAAATTGACCTGATGATAGAAGCATTGAAAAAAGCACAAATGATGTTAAGCTAAGGAGCTAATCCGGCTGTACACTGTATCTTTTGCTTTGCAAAAGGATGCCGTTTCCATCCGGGCTAAAAAATAAAGATTATGAAGACATTAAGCTTATTTCTGTTGACTATTTTCCTGAGTAAAGGATGCAGCAATCAGACACAAAATGACCTTGCCAATTCTGTTGTGCAATACACCGCTGACAGTAGAGGCTTTCATTTAAAAAT
The DNA here is from genome assembly GCA_945957245.1 of uncultured Flavobacterium sp. GTDB lineage: Bacteria > Bacteroidota > Bacteroidia > Flavobacteriales > Flavobacteriaceae > Flavobacterium. The sequence goes on from CAMFLD010000041.1 coordinate 4,018, forward strand.
CATCATTACTAATAAAAAAGCCAGTATTTTTCAAGGTCGGGGAACCGAAAATCCATCACAGGAAATAGTAATTCCCAACGAACAATGGAACGAAATGGTAACCGAATTCCAAAAAATAAACCTCGAACAAATACCAAATCTAAAAGATCCATCACAAAAGCGTTTCCATGACGGAGCGGCAATAGCCAATTTCAAAATACGTTACCAGGATAAAAATTACGAAACAGTAGCCTTTGACCACGGAAACCCACCGGCAGAAATAGAAAAATTGGTCAAATCAATTGTTGCCTTGGCAGTAAAAGAATAAGAAGAGAATGAGCATAAAAGAAATACAGGACGAAATAGTAGAGGAGTTTTCAATGTTTGACGACTGGATGCAGCGTTATGAATACATCATCGATTTAGGACGTGCGTTACCATTAATAGACGAACAATACAAAACCGAGGAAAATATCATTACAGGATGTCAGTCAAAAGTTTGGGTACATGCAGAACAAAACGAAGGAAAAATAGTTTTTACAGCAGATAGTGACGCTATTTTAACCAAAGGCATAATAGCTATTCTTATACGTGCTTTTTCTAATCAGAAACCTGAAGATATTTTGGCCGCAGATACCGATTTTATTGATGAAATAGGATTAAAGGAACACTTGTCGCCAACCCGTGCCAACGGATTGGTTTCAATGATAAAAAAACTTAAAATGTACGCATTGGCATTCAATGCAAAAAATGAATAATTATGGAAGAATTTAAAGACGATATCAACTTAGGCGAAAATGTAGTGAAAGTCCTTAAAGGCATTTACGACCCTGAAATTCCTGTAGATATATACGAACTGGGATTAATCTATGATGTAATGATTAATGAGGACAATGAAGTAAAAGTCCTGATGACGCTAACCTCACCAAACTGCCCGGTAGCGGAGACTTTACCCCGTGAAGTAGAAGAAAAAATCACAAAGATAGAAGCGGTTAAATCCTGTGAAGTAGAAATTACTTTCGATCCGCCATGGAGCAAGGATTTGATGAGTGAAGAAGCAAAATTAGAATTAGGAATGCTTTAATAATTCAAAACCTAAATTCTAAATAGTATTTAAGCTTTACTACAAAACCATGGATGAAATTATAAATAAAGTAGCCAACTCTGCGCTTGAGGTTTTTGATCTTGAAGATTATTATCCATCCGGAATCCGCACGCAGATTGATATTTCGCAATGGCTGTATGAAGGTTTCCTTCTAAAGGAAAAAGACTTTCGTGAAGCCTTGAAAAATCATAATTGGCAACAATACGAAAATCATCTGGTAGCCATAAACTGTTCAACGGATGCTATTATTCCGGCATGGGCAACGATTTTAGTTACCGTTTATTTGGCTCCTTTTGCCAAAAAAGTAGTCTTGGGAACCCTAACTGACCTCGATACCGCATTATATCAGGAAATTATTCCTAATTTAGATTACTCTCAGTATCAGGACAAGCCTATAATCCTCAAAGGCTGTTCTAAAAAACCGGTACCCGAAAGCGCTTATATCATGGCAATCCAAAAACTGCAGACCGTTGCCAAAAGCGTAATGTATGGCGAAGCCTGTTCCGCTGTTCCGTTATTCAAAAGGGCAAAATAGTTCGTTCATAACTATTTGCATTGGTAGAATGTATTCTTACCTTTGCGCCGAATTTCAAAATTTATAAAAATGAAAAACTTTTTGCTAACGGTAATTTTGGCATTTGCAGTTACCAATGCTTTTTCTCAGGTAAATGAAAAAGAATTAATGAAAAAAACAGAGGAAACGGTAGCCAAAATTAAGGAAGAAAAACCAACGGGTTGGGAGAAGAAAGGACTATTTACCATCCTGCTTAATCAATCCAACTTCAATAATTGGCTCGCAGGTGGACAAAATAGTATCGCCGGAAATGCAGGTTTGAAATATGAATTTAATTATAAAAGTGAAACCTGGACCTGGGATAACAAAGCTACAGCCAATTACGGATTGACCAAATTACAGGGACAGCCCCTACAAAAAACAGACGACAGAATTGAATACAATTCGCTTTTAGGAAAAAAAGCCAGTGGCGAATGGTATTATTCAGCCTTTTTTAACTTCAAATCCCAATTGGATTCCGGATTTGATCCTGCTGATAAAACTACAAGAATTTCGCATTTCTTTTCACCAGCCTATTTCCAGTTTGGTGTCGGTATGTTATACAAAAAAAGTGATAATCTTAAAATCAACGTGGCCCCGGCTACGTCCAAACTAATTGTGGTTCACAGACATTTCACCGATTTAGGACCATCGTTTGGTGTGGCTCAGGGAGAAAGCACCCGATATGAATTTGGAGCTGCTGTAAACGGTTACTACAAATTTAATATTATGGAAAACGTAACCGCAGAAAATATTCTTAATCTGTACACAAACTATCTTGAAGATGCTCAAAATATAGATGTGGATTATACACTGAATATTGTCATGAAAGTAAACAAATACATGTCAACCAATTTGTCTTTCCAGACAATTTATGATGATAATGCTTTCGCCGGTTTTCAGACGCGTGAGGTTATCGGAATAGGTGTAAATTGCGGTTTTTAATAAAATCCAAAAGATAAAAAGTAAAAGCCCTACGTCTAACCGTAGGGCTTTTTCAATTAAAAAACCAATTTATGAAACATTATTTATTCCTATTCAAATAGGATTTTCTTAGTTAAGAACTGACCGTTGTCCAATTGGACTTTCACAATTACAACCTGAGTAGCAATAATAAGGTCTGAAGTTTTAAATACGTTCGAATCAACTCCTTTAGCACGATACAACGATTTGCCAAGCAAGTCAAACAATTGAACATTGTCTATCACGAAATCATCCGTGCTGATTTCGATGTGTTTGCCCACCTTTAAAATTTTTACATTATCATCTGATGCAGTTGGATTGTTAACACCAAGCGTTTGATTGCTAAAACGAAGCTCAAAGCGGTCATTATAGCTTCCACTGGTAATTGTAAAATTATATCCTCCAGATTTTAGGTTGTGGTAGACACCGTTTAATTTGTCCAGCAAATAAACATCCTGATTTTGGAACAAACCATCAAAATGCTCCAGATTGATGCTAAAATCACCGCTAATTGTAGTAGTAATTCCTAATGGAACAACATCATCTTGATGGAAAGGCAGCGAACGACCCTGAATAGAATAATTAGCAGCATCCATAATAGAATAAATTGAAACCACATTACCCGCAGGGAATGTTTTTCCGTCATACAAATTATCGAAACCATTGGTTGCTCCGGTAATGTAGCCTACCAAAGCCTCATCATAAGCACCGGTAGTATTGGAAATATTCAACCACACACGGTTTTTTTGTATTGCAGTTGCAACGCCCGATACAGGCACATGACCACCATTTGCCGGATTTATTTTGAAAAACTGGTTATTATTATTCGCAATCCTCATACTGTTGTTAAACGTAGCCGAATACGTTCCGGCCGCTAACGATGAATTCGCCTCAATAAAGAACCCCTGACCCGCTGCAATTTTTCCAGTAGGTTCGGCACCGCCTGTTATAGCTGCCGAGGCTGTTTTTACTCCACCGGTAATATTGTATTTAGCATAATCATCACGGGTGTAATTATAAATGCTGGTTCCCGCCACATTGGCAATAGCTGTATTGTGTGTCCAAAGATAAATAGTACCATTTACCACTCCGGAATTAGCTGAATCCAAAAGGAAGGCATCGATGTCAATCGCTGAAGGATAAGGATTCCCGATGAGGTTGAATGTTCCGGTTGCTTTAATGATAGGAGTAGTTATTATACCATTATTTGGGACACCATTGAACGTAGTGGTAATTACCTGCGGCGTAGCAAAATTCAAATTGTTAGGAACTCGGGAAATATATCCTTTTCCAGCTGCCATAACTGTCGAACTGGTTGCCCCAGCCCAATTATTCGTAGTTGGATTAAAGGCGTAAAAGACAGATGGCGAACCTAATACATTTAGAGTTTGATTAGCCAAAGGAGAAGACCAGTAAGTATAATCATATTGCTTCAATGGTGTAGAATTTCTTTTAAAAGTTATGTTTCCAATATTAGAAGCACCATTATTTACCTGAACTAAACTTCCATTATTCTCAATAATGATATTGGCTGTAGAAGCTATTGAAATGTCATTCTGAACTACTAAAGAAACATTGGCCGGAACAGTAACTACTGCTGAACCCGTAACTTGGCAAGAGCAAACATTAAGGCTGCTGCCCAAAGTTATATTACTCGAAATGACAACAGGTGTTGTACTTGTCGGAGTACCGCTCCAGGAACCATTATAAGTTACAGTGGCCGGAACTACAATTCCCAAAGCCGCAGTATAGGCAATAGAACAACTTCCGTTTTGGACAACAGCTCGGAAATACCTCGTACCACTTAAACTGCCTATTTCTGCACTTGACAATGTAGAAGTTGTATTGGCGATGTCAGTAACTCCCGATGTGAATGCAGCATCATTAGCGTATTGCCATTTGATTACATTTCCTGTATTACCATTAAGCGTGATAGCACCTGGAGTTGTATTTCTACAAATAGTCGTTGCAGAAGTACTCAAAGTACCGGCTACTGTTGCAGCAAGAACGCTAACCAATTGTGTAATTCCAGTCGTTGTATTACCGCAAACTGTATCTTTTCTTCTTACCCAATAAGTTGTATCTGAAGTGGGAGAAACCACTATAGATGAAGCTGTTTGCCCGGAAATTACATTAGACCCGACTACGTTTCCTGTTCCCCATTCATAAGAGCCTGTTGTTCCCAAAGTTCCACCAGAGGCTGTAAGCGTTGTGCTTCCGGTACCGCAAATTGTTGTTGTCCCTGAAATGCCTGTAGGAGCTGTTGATGCTACGTTAGTATTAGTAAAAGTGATACTTATATTGGCATTACTGGTATTTTCCCTTAGACGAAGCTCAACTTCAGAAGTCGAGTCTAAAGTATAAGAACCCACAACCAAATTGTAATTTCCGGCTCCACTCCAGGTAGCGCTGGACCAGATTAGGGTTCCGTTTAAATATAATTGAGCGGCATCATCCCAGTTTTGCATGGCAATGGTATAGGTTCCGCAAGGAAACCCTTTTCTTTTAGCAACAAAAGTAAAATTGTCTGTAGGAACAGGACATCCGGACCATCCTGCCGAACTGGATGGAGAAGTAGCGGCATTCCAGCTGTTAGTGCCTGATTGAGTGTCAAAATTAATAGTGTTTACGCTATAATAACCAGCATAGACTGCGGTGGCTAATGAGATATCTCCAGTTGAATAACCATAGGCGTTCCAAACATTATTTCCAAAAGTAGCGGGATTTCCCGGCGGTGTTGTAATAGTAATAGTTGTAGTTACTCCACCACTATAACTGGTACAGGAAGGATCATATCTTCTTACCCAATAAGTAGTAGTTGTTGTTGGGCTAACAGTTATAGAAACTCCTGTTCCTGAAATTGAATTTGTTCCAATAACACTTCCTGTTCCCCATTGGTAAGTAGCACCGGGAGCCGCTGTCCCACCTGTAGCAGTTAGCGTATAACTTGTACCTGCACAAGAAGTTCCTGCACCTGTTATTGCAGTAGGAGCAGTGGAAGCGGTTGTTACAGTAACAGTAGTAGTTATATGACCGGTTGCAGTGCTGCAGGGAGCACTGTCAACCCTTCTTACCCAATATCCGCTTGTTGCGGTAGGATTTATAGTTATAGAAGCACCAGACTGCCCGACAATGGTATTTACACCTGCACTATAGCCAGTACCCCATTCGTACACACCATTAGTTCCCAATGTCCCTCCTGAAGCGGTTAAGGTTACACTGCTACCCGAACAGACGGTAGCATTGCTAGGTGTAATTGTAGCAGGCTGGGTTGATTGTGTTGCAACGGTTACAGTAAATACATAACCTCCGGAGGAAAGATTACATGGACTGCCATCTACTCTTCTAACCCAATAAGTTGTTGTAGTTGAGGGATTTATATAATAACCGTTGTATGTAGCTCCTGCTATAGGATTAGTTCCTACCACGCTACCGGTTCCCCATTGATATGTCGCACCCGGAGCTGCATAACCACCTGTAGCTGTCAAAGTTGTTCCTCCTGCACCGTAGCAAAGAGACATGCTTCCCGTTACGCCAGTAGGAGCAGTAGAGAAGTTTGTGCAGGAAGTATAATTGAAAGTTACTCTCGAGGCTCCTCCCTGTTCGTAATATTCTAAGATAAAGTTTGTATTTCCGTTAAGATAAACCGTAGCAGAAGTTGAAGTCGTATAACTATGATCAACAAAATTATTTATGATGTAGGTTGAACCGCCATCCACGCTTAAACGATAACCATCATCTCCACCAACGGTGAATGTGTAATAGCCTGCGGTTAGGGTTTTAGTCATTTTATAGCGTACAAAAAACTGATCTGCGTAGGTTCCGCAAAGATTTCCACCGGAAATTGATCCGGAGCCCAAATCATAATCAAAAATTTCCGGTTGTGTGATAAACCCACGATAAGGAGCTGTGGCTATATTACTTGGTGGATTAGTCGAATTCAACCCGGTGTAAACATATCCAATCCAGGAAGCACTTCCATAGGTGGTCTGATCACCTGCCGGTGTATTTACATTTACAGTAGTTGAAGTTATGGCAGTTGTAGATGAGCAGGGAGAAGAATCTACCCTTCTCACCCAATATCCTGTAGTAGTTGTCGGGCTTATCGTCAGCGTAGCTGATGTAGCTCCTGCAATAGTATTGATACCTGCCGTATATCCCGTTCCCCACTCATAAGTACCGTTAGTTCCCAGAGTACCTCCGGTTGCTGTTAAAGTGGTACTGTTACCTAAGCATATAGTTGTTGTTCCGGTAATGGATGTTGGGGCGGTTGAGGCACTAATCACAGTCACAGTTTGGGTAGCTTCTGAAGTGAATGCTGCACAAGGAGCCGGATCTACACGCCTAACCCAATAAGTAGTGGTAGCTGAAGGCGTTACGGTTATCGAGGAAGAGGTTTGACCAGCTATTATATTAGATCCCACTGTTCCGGTTCCCCATTGATAGGTTGCTCCGGTTGCCAATGTACCACCAGTTGCTGTAAGCGTTGTTGAAGTGCCGGCACAAATTGTTGTATTTCCGGAAATTCCTGTTGGTGAAGTAGATGGATTAGCACAATTGGCATAAGAAAAACTAACCCTCGAAAGACCACCCTGCTCATAGTATTCGATGACCAAGTTTACATTTCCACTCAAATAAATACTTGAGGAAGTTGCTGTAACATAAGAACGGTCAGACCAGTTGTTTATTATCCAGTTAGCACCTCCATCAATACTCAGGCGATAACCATCATCTCCTCCAACAATAAAACTGTAATTACCCGCAGGGAAATTTTTGGTCATTTTAAAACGAACTGCAAACTGATCGGCATAAGTCCCGCATAAGTTGGGGCCAGCAATTGAACCGGAGCCTAAATCCATATCAAATATGTCAGGCTGGGTAATGTAACCTCTGTAAGTTGTAGTAAATGCATTTGTGGGAGGGTTAGAGGTGTTTATAGCATTATAAACATAACCAATCCATGAGTTTGAACCGTAAGTAGTTTGATCTCCTGGAGGAGTAGGGCATTGAGAAAACATTTTTTGTGTTAGTAGGATAAACACGAAAATCAATAATTTTAAAATGTCTTTTGTTGTAATTGTTTTCATTTGGGGATATGAATTTGATTTGACGAAACAAACCTATCATAAAAAATTATAACAATCGATGAAATGACAAAAAATATCGATGAAATACATA
>CAMFLD010000042.1 GCA_945957245.1 uncultured Flavobacterium sp.
TAAAAAGCTTCTCTCCAAGAATATAAAGTACTGACAGAAAGCACAAGGCAATCCCATATAATGACAATTTCAGTATTTTAATAGATATGTGGTCGAAGTATACTGCTATGGAACTTAGCCCGTGTAGAATCAAACTATTAAAATTCATCTTAGAAGTTCCTTTGTACCTTTTGCCTCTATCAAGAAGTACAGTATCATATGGAATCTTGGATTGGATAATTCCTCCTGAGTAATGATTCCAAATATTACTTTGATGCACAACTTTTCCCAAAAGCCTTTTTGGAATTAAACTGAAATTTCCAAAACTAATCTTTTGTCCGGTAAGATAGCTGAAAATCCATTTATAAAAGAAATAACCTGTCTTAAACAACATTGACTCCTGTCTTTTATTGCGTTGTGCAAAAACTATTTTGTCTTTTGAATTTTCAATTGATTTATTGAGTAACGCTACAATATCTTCAGGCTTGTCTTCGCCATCACTATCCATGACAATAACATAATCAAAGTCGTTGATTTCATTATAAATATACTGTAATCCTACAGCTATGGCTCTTTGATGGCCTACGTTGATTTTAAGATTAACCATGGTCAGCGACAAATCATAAGATTTATTGAACAAATCATGCTCCTCAGAAGAACCATCATTTACAATAATGATGTGAAAATTATAATTTCCTTTTTGTGCCTCTTGTTGACTTGCTATATTATTCAGCAAAATAGTACAACTCTCCCAATCATTGTAAAGAGGAATAAGACAATATACTTTGTTGATTTTTTTCATCCGATTTAGCCTTCTTTGAATCTTTCTGTTACTTTTCGTTGCATATTATTTTCAAAAATGAACTGATTTAACACCGACAATTATTTGTTCATAAATTATACAATCTGGAAATAGGTGTTATTTAGCAAAAATCCAAAAAAATAAATTATTCTTGATTATAAATCAGATAAATTTTATCAGGAAACTACTAAAAAATCATCCTAGTTTGTCAATCAAATAAATCATGAGTAAAACAATACTTTAATGGAACATCCAAACATGCTTAACATTAAACAAAAACAATATCTTTGTCCAATGCCCAACCTAAAGTAAAATCAATAAATAGCTCTTGTCTAAACAAAATTGTTTAAAACTTGTAATATATGCAAACACCAATTATCGGAATTGTTTCTCCTTGTTATAATGAAGCTTTGGTTTTAAATGAAACTTCACAACAATTGAATGCTATTCTTGAAGATTTAGTAAAAAGGGAAATTATCTCAGATAAAAGTTTTGCAGTTTTTGTAGATGATGGCAGCAAGGACAATACCTGGGAACTTATTGAATCAAAATCGTCAACTTTAAAATATATCAAAGGCTTAAAACTGGCTGGTAACGTAGGTCATCAAAATGCTTTGCTTGCCGGATTGATGACTTTTAAGGATGAAGCTGATGCCTTAATTTCCATAGATGCCGATTTGCAGGACGACGTAAGGGTAATTGAAGAAATGATACTGAAATTCAAGTCGGGAATTGATGTTGTGTATGGTGTGAGAAAAGAAAGGGCAACCGATACTTTCTTTAAAAAAAACACGGCACTTCTTTTTTACAACCTGATGCGAAAAATGAAGGTGGATATTGTTCACAATCATGCCGATTACCGATTATGCAGCAAACGGGTTTTAAATGCTTTGGCTGAATTTGGTGAAGTCAATCTGTTTTTGCGGGGAATAATTCCAACCATAGGTTTTAAAAAAGACAATGTTTACTATGACCGTTTGGAACGTTTTGCAGGGGAATCCAAATACCCTTTCAGGAAAATGGCGGCTTTTGCCTGGAATGGAATTACTTCTTTCAGTAATTATCCATTGAAAATGGTAACCTTTCTTGGCTTTTTGATATTCTTAGTCTGCCTGTTAATGTCCGGCTACGCACTTATTGCCTTATTTTATGATAAGTCTGATTTAGTTCCCGGTTGGCTTTCAACAGTTCTTCCGATGTATTTTCTGGGTGGAATCCAGTTATTCTGTTTTGGAATAATTGGTGAGTATGTTGGTAAGATTTATTCAGAAGTAAAACAAAGACCCCGTTATTTTATTGATAAAAGAGTAGACTAAAAACAATGGAAAAAGGATTTGAAGAAAAATACCACGATGTTGAAACCGATCATTGGTGGTTTAAATCACGCCGGAAATATTTAATTGATTTACTGAAAGATGCTCCCAAGAATAGTAAGGTTTTGGATATTGGATGCTCTTCGGGAATCTTTTTGAAGGATTTAGAATCTCTTGGATTTAAAAACGAAAATCTTTTCGGGGTTGACATAAGTGATGCTGCTATTGAAAATTGCCGTAAAAATGGCATTCCAAATTCCTTTGTAATGGATGCCCAAAACATTACATTAAACGAAACCTTTGACATAATAGTCGCATCCGATTGCCTTGAACATCTCGAAGACGATACAAAAGCTTTAAAAAACTGGAATTCCCTATTAAAAATTGGAGGCACTATGTATGTTTTTGTGCCTGCATTTATGTCGCTCTGGAGTTACCACGACACCATAAACATGCATTACAGAAGATATACAAATCCCGAACTGAAATCAAAATTACTCACTGAAGGTTTGTCTATACAAAAATCAAGCTACTGGAACTTCTTCCTTTTTCTTCCTGTTTACATGTTTAGAAAAGTAAGTTCTGTTTTTAATAAAAACAAAACTGGCGAAGGAGATATTTCAATTGGAAACCGCTTTATCAACAGTATGTTAATGCAATTGATAATTTTTGAAAACAAAATACTCAAAGGGGTTAATTTCCCTTTTGGAGTAAGCACATTTTGTATTGCGAAGCGAATTAAATAAACAGTACTTGCAATAAATTTTTACTACTGGATATTGACTGTTTTTAAACTTTCTACCCAGTCCTTAATTTCCAGCTCAAAAGTTTTCTTGATTTTTGTTTTGTCCAAAACACTGTAAGCCGGTCTTTTAGCCGGAGTTGGAAAGCTGCTTGTTGGAATTGATTTTAAATCAATCTTTACGTTGTTGATTTCAAATATCTTTTGGGCAAAATCATACCAGCTGCATTGCCCTTCATTACTGTAATTATAAATACCAAAACGATCAGTTGCTGGTTGCTGGTTGCTGGTTTTAATAATTTGTACTAGTGCGTTGGCCAAATCAACAGCATTGGTAGGAGTCCCTATCTGATCGTTAACTACAGAAAGCGAATCACGTTCGGAAGCCAGACGCAACATCGTTTTCATGAAATTATGACCAAACTGCGAATAAACCCATGATGTCCTTATAATATAATAATTTTCAAAGGTATTCTGAATTGCTTTTTCCCCATCCAGTTTTGTTTGTCCATAGACTCCTGTTGGATTTGGTTTATCATTTTCAGTATAGGCTAATTTCTTTTGTCCATCAAAAACGAAATCGGTTGAAATATGAAGTAAAACAGTATTGTGATCCTTACAAACCTCAGCCAGATTCTTAGCACCAATTACATTGATTAAATGAGCTCTTTCAGGCTCACTTTCGGCTTTGTCAACCGCTGTATAGGCTGCGGCATTGATACAGTAATCCGGTTTAACTTTATGAAACTCTTCCTCACAGGCATTCTTATCGGTAATATTCAATTCTGATGAAGAATAAAAAAGAAAACGTAGCTCTGGATAATTAGATGCAATAAATTTCAAGCTTTGTCCTAATTGCCCATTAGCTCCTGTAACTAAAACTACCATGCTTTTTTAGCGTTTTCAAGTGTTGGCTGAACTTTGTCTTTTTCAGAGATAAGCATTTCGTCTGCAGGAAAAGCCCAATCGATATTAATGTTTTTATCATTGAAGATAATACCTCCTTCAGATTCTTTATTATAAAAATTGTCACATTTATAAAAAAAGATTGCTGTTTCACTCAACACTAAAAAACCATGAGCAAATCCTCTTGGAATGAAAAACTGCCTTTGATTTTCTTCTGACAATATTATGGATTCATATTGACCATAGGTTGGCGATTCAGGCCTAATATCAACTGCAACATCTAAAACCTCTCCTTTTAATACACGTACTAATTTAGCCTGAGCATGTTCGCCAGTTTGATAATGTAAGCCTCTCAAAACGCCTCTTGATGAAAATGATTGGTTGTCCTGAACAAAATGAACTTTCTGGTTCACTCCTTTTTGAAAGGTGTTTTCATTGAAGCTTTCCATAAAATAGCCTCGTTCATCACGAATGACATTAGGTTCAATTATGTAACACCCTTCCAGTTTGGTTTCGATAAAATTCATATCTTAAATCAAGCTTAATAAGTGCTTGCCGTAGCCACTTTTTAAAAGCGGTTGTGCTAATTTTTCTAATTGTTTTGAATCAATGAATCCCATTTTGTATGCCGCCTCTTCGATCGCTCCAATTTTTAATCCCTGACGTTCTTCTATTACCTGCACAAACTGTCCGGCCTGCATAAGGGATTGGAATGTTCCTGTATCAAGCCAGGCAGTTCCTCTGTCCAGAATGCTTACTTTCAGTTTTCCTCTCCTGAGGTATTCTTTATTTACATCTGTGATTTCTATTTCACCTCTATGGCTTGGTTTAATATTGGCTGCAATTTCCACAACATCATTATCATAAAAATAGATCCCAGGAACTGCAAAATTGGATTTAGGGTTGGTTGGTTTTTCTTCTATGGACAATACTTTTCCGTCTTTATCAAAATCAACTACGCCGTATCTCTCCGGATCGTGTACATGATAAGCATAAATAATTCCTCCTTCAGGATTGTTATTAGACTGTAATAAATCTGCTAATCCTGTTCCGTAAAAAATATTATCTCCAAGAACCAAAGCTACCTTGTCATTTCCTATGAACTCCTTTCCAATGATGAATGCTTCTGCAAGTCCATTAGGGTGTTCCTGTACGGCATATTCAAATCTACATCCTAAATTTTCTCCATCTCCCAATAACTGTCTGAATAATGGTAAGTCATGTGGTGTTGATATAATCAGGATTTCATTGATTCCGGACCATATTAGTGTTGACAATGGATAATAAATCATTGGCTTGTCATAAATCGGCATTAATTGTTTACTCACCGCAAGCGTTAAGGGATGTAACCTTGTTCCGGATCCTCCGGCTAAAATAATTCCTTTCATAATCTTAACTATTCATTTTTGCCCTCTGCGATTTATAATACGATTTAAAAGAATGTACCATTACAAATAATGATATCAATAACAGAGGTAGTACAAATTTCATTTTGCCATTGATATTCTTTGTGTTTTTTACGTTAAGAGTAACACTGGTATCTTTTATTATTTTATCAAGATTTACTAGGTCTATTCTATGACTTCCTTGCTCATAAACTAATGCATCTTTGGTTTTAATTACGTCGTTTAATTGTGAGTTTTCATTGTAATAAACCAATTTATCACTTTTCTGGTTACCATTCACATCTCTTTTAAAAGCATTTAAAAAACCATTTATCTGAGAAATAATTGAATCATTTTCAGCCATTTTTATCTTAACATTCTGTACATATTCCTTCTGTATTTTTTTGAAGTAATCCGAATTGTTAAGGTAATTCATTATTGGATTAACTGTATTTTCGTTACTCGTTGGGCCGATGGTACTAAAACTTATCAAATGAAATGGATAATTTTTACTTGTCATACTCTCATTTACAATTTTTTTAATATCACCATCTTCAGCCATTAATTTGATTAATTCAAAATTTTGTGCTTTGTTATCTATGAATTTGTAAACATCAGTAATTGGAGTTATTGCTATTCCCTTGAATTTCTCGCTATCTTTAATACCTACAACATTTTTTAGGAATAAAGTATCTCCTTCTTCAACTTTGGAATTAATCAATTCTATTTTGGCATTCATGTAGTCAACCGAACCAAAATTCGGACTGACAATAATTGAATTATCATAAACCTTAACGCATTTATCAAAATAGTATCCTAATCCCGCTCCTATTATCAACAGTAGCCCAACCCAGATAATATTTCTTTTAAAAAATAAAATCATCCTGAAAAACTTTGTGGCAATGCCTTCAAAAAAGCCTCCTATCTTTTTTGATATCTGTGACAGGTCAATTTCTTGATTGTCATTGTTTTGAGTTGATGTACTCATAAAAATTATTTTATGTTAAAAATTTGTTCTAGTATTTTGATTGTAATCAGATACGTTGGTTTCACGCCTGTCGTTCCCAATCCTCCAGATGCCAGAGTGCTTCCTGTTTCCAGTGGATTGTCCGATGCATAGTAAGCATATCTTACCTTGACATTCTGCGGAATGCTCTTACGTATCTTGGAAGCGGATTGAATCGCTTTCTGGTAATAGGCTCCTTCCATTTCCAGTCCTATAACTTCCCAAGTAGATTCGTGGAAAAATTTCAATAGATCTTTATTCTGCAGTGAAGTCCCTAAAACCGTAACCATTGGTCCTTCAAAAACAGGAATGCCATTTCCTTCAAACATTGCTGCTGTTAATTCATTCTCAAACGGATAATTGTCCGCCGTACCTTCGTTGATGTGCGCTGTTGGAATCATAATATCTCCCTTACCGCCTTCAAGAATTCCTGCTTTACCCATAATTGAAACGGATTCAACGTTTAGGAACGTTTTGTTTTTACCGTCCTTGTATGGTTTAAGTAATTCGTCAATGGTTTCGAAAGCCTGCTCACCAAAAGCATAATCCATTACAATAAGTACTGGCGCTTCTTTGCCAACCTTAGCTTTTGGAAAACTTGATTTGGCCCAGTCAATCTTGGCAGTATCAAAAATCTGTACATCAATATTCGTTCCTGACATTACATCCGGAAGCGAAATCATTCCTTGTTTGATGGCAACATCTTCTACTTTGTTTCTTAGGTCTTTTGCTGCTGATTTACTCAACTCTTCATAAATCACAAAATCAGATTTATCCTTGAATTTAGTCTTTAAAACGTTTGTAGCAAAAATAGAATTCATCACACTGTGCATATTGGCACTTATGATATGAATTGGTCTTTCCAAAAGTCCGTTTGCCTTTAAAGTTTCCTTGATATTCGTAGCCCAAATTTCACCATGAATATGATGTCCCAGTCTTTCCCTTAATATCGGGCTGAAAGTGATTGTTCTTTTATTATTGTGGATGATTTCATCAATTGCCAATTTTCCTAACCAATAAATAACATGCAAAAAGCGGTCTGGTTTTTCTTTGGTTCCAAAATCATCATAGATTTCCAATACTTCGGAAAAACTTCTTCCCAAAACATTAGCGGCATGCGAAATAGCTATTTCCTTTTCCTTTTGCGTCATTTTTTTATTCTGCAAAACCGCCTCTTCCAATTTTTCCCAGTCTCGGGTTAATTCCCGCTCTAACTCATCCAATAAGACTCTGTCTTTGATTTTATGGGATTCAATGAAAATGAATGTTAAATGGGTCAAAATATCATAAATATCTGAACGCCCGCGTGTGATTTCAACATTCATTTGTTCTTCATCAATACGATAACAATTCCTTCTTCTCTTTGGCGGAACTATAGCCTGAAAATGTGATTTAGAATAGCCTTCATCTGATGTGAGATTGATAAAACGGCATTCTTCAATTCCTACCGGAAGCCTTTCAATTACATAAAGCAAACCATTCAGTTCTACTTTTTCTTCTGCAATGCTTCCATAAATTTCGGGCCTTAACGATAGTAAGGCCTCTCTTAAAGTTTCTCCGGAAACACCCATTGGTTTGTAAAAACCTCTGTTAAATAAATGTCTCATGGTAATGTACAATCGTTCGATAGCTGCCGACGATTCTTGCGCCCTGGAGCGCGAAATGTTCTTGATTTCTTTCATTCTTTTATTTTCTAACCCGCAAATATATGGTTTTTGTCGTTTAGTTGGTTAGAATAAGGTTAATTGAAGGTTCGTATACGGACATTTTTTCCGATGGATTGTTAACATCGTCTTTCGTCTGTCTGATCCACTTTCCTTTAGAAAAAATGTAGATTACATCCCGTTGTACGTAATTATACAATACAAAAGGGAAGTATATCTTCTGGAGGGTAACCGTTTTGGTATTGGCATCAACGACTTCTTTTTCGAGTTTGTTTCTTTCGATAATGAGTTTTTCAAAACCTACAAAGATTCCTGTTTTTGGCATTTTCAGATTAAGATCTACCACATTGAAATAGGTTTTCTTTACTCCTTTTTTCACCGTAACCAAAAAGTCTTTATTCAAAAGCTCCTCGCCGGGAGAGCCGTCAGGGTTTACAGTATAAAAGTGAATTTTAAAACTGGCATTTTCTATCTGACTGTCTGTGAAAACGTTAACCTGTTTAATATATTTAGTCTTTTTGTATTTCGACAGGTAGGGAAAAAATTTAGCATCAATCCTTGGTCCGTTTTCAAATGCCTGATAGGTCTCATTTTTGACTTTCCCGATTTCGATCTCTTTGGTTTCATAACGATGGGCAACAATTACTTCGTTCAGTTCCTGTACACTGGTTTGTAAAACGACTTTAGCTGATGCCGATGCCTTAACGATTTTCTTTTCATATCCCAAAGCAGAAAAAACCAAATTTTTATCAGGTTGGCAATTGATGGTAAATTCACCATTCTCTTCAGATGTTGTGCTGTTATTTTCATTTTCTACCCAAATATTGACATACGAAATAGGCTTGTTGGATTCATCAACAACAATCCCTTTTACCTGAGCCGAAACCACCGATCCAACTAATATTAGTAAATACAAAAATCTTTTCATTTTTATTCTGTCTTTAAGGAATCTGCTATTTTCCTGTCATTGCTTAATCTCGGAATCTTATTCTGACCTCCCAGTTTTCCTATAGATTTCATATAATCCTGAAAACCGTTTTTACTGACTCTGGAAATCACTAAAGTCCGCAAAACGTTGCCTACGATTAAATCATCATAATATACATTTTGCTCACGCATAGCCTTATCAATTTTTAAGGCAAATTCATCCAGATTTTCAGGTTCGTTTTCAAACTCAATAAACCATTCATGATATGGCAATCCCTCAACCGGGCTGATTTGTGGCGCTACCGTAAATTCGTTAACGCTGATGTTGGTGTTTTCCATAGCTTCTTTAAGAGCCTGCTCCACTTCTTTTCCGATTACATGTTCTCCAAATGCAGATATAAAATGTTTGATTCTCCCGGAAACTAGTACTCTGTAAGGTTTTAAACTTGTAAATTGAACCGTGTCACCAATATTGTAAGCCCAAAGTCCGGAATTACTGGATAAAATCAATACATAATTTGTATCCAATTCTACCTCACCTATGGTGTACCGTCTTGGGTTTTCACCAAAAAACTCATCTGTTTTTATAAATTCATAAAAAATTCCCGAATTCAAAAGAAGCAACATCCCTTTTTCTTTCTGGGAATCCTGATAAGCAAAAAATCCTTCCGATGCCGGAAATAACTCAATAGAATCAACTTTCCTTCCTATGAGGTTTTCAAATTTCGCCCGGTAGGGTTCATAATTAACACCTCCATAAATAAAAAGATTAAACTTCCTGAATATAGTTCCAACAGGTTTATTTGCTTTTTGCTCCAGTTTTTCAAAATACATCTGTACCCAACTTGGAATTCCCGAAATCACTGTCATGTTTTCGTTTAATGTTTCTTCTACAATCGCATCCACTTTAGTTTCCCAGTCTTCAATACAATTGGTTTCCCAACTCGGCATCCTGTTTTTCTGCAGATATTTTGGTACAAAATGGGCAACAATTCCTGAAAGCCTTCCCAGTTTGATTCCGTTTTTTTCTTCCAGAACCGGACTGCCCTGAAGAAAAATCATCTTTCCGTCAACAAAATCTGCTTTTCCTGTTTCGTGGATATAACTCAGTATTGCGTTTCGTGCCGCCTCAATATGAAAAGGCATTGATTCCTTAGTCAGCGGGATATATTTTGCACCAGATGTTGTTCCGGATGTTTTGGCGAAATAAATTGGTTTCCCTTTCCAAAGTATGTTCTCCTCCCCTTTCACAACCTTGTCCACGTAGGGTTTCAGTTGCTCATAATCCCTTATTGGAACGTTCTTTGCAAAATCTTCATAGGTAGTAATTTCTGAAAAATGATGGTCTTTCCCAAACTGAGTTTCTTTAGCAGCCGCAATTAGTTCCCGAAAAATCTTTTGCTGGGTTTCAACAGGATTATTAACCCATTTTTGGGTTTTATTGTGAATTATTTTTGCAAATATTTTGGCAGCTGCCGTTTTTAAAGACATGTTTTACTTTTTAGGGAAATTCTTTTTAATCGCTCTCTCGGTCATAAAAATCATTATGGCCAGACCCGAAATCATGACAGCCATACCGATGATTGTTGATATTCCCTGATTTATTTTAACAAACAGGTTCACAGACGCTATAATGAGCATAATTATCCCCAATAAAAACATCCCGAAGGTAGAATATCTTTGTGCAAAATCCCATGTCTCCTGACTTTGCATGGAGGATGGCGTTCTATAGCCATAAAAAATATTGATTTTCTTGGGAGGAAACTTATACATAATAAAAGATAGTATCAAAAGTACAATTCCAACCAGTAGTGAAATGATACCTACTCTTGAATCCAGATAATTTAAAATTGTTTCCATGTCTTATTCAAATTCAATAAAAATACTTGGATCAATGGCATAACCATCTTTCCAAAGTTCAAAATGCAGGTGTACTCCGGTAGATTCCTGTCCTGTCGAACCGGCAAGTGCAATTACTTCTCCTGTTCTTACCGCATCTCCCTGAGCTACTGTGAGTGATGCTGCATGTTTATATACCGATATGAATCCATAGTTATGCCTTATAATTACAACATTTCCTGTGTTAGAAGTCCAATCCGCAAAGATTACTTTTCCGGCCATAATGGATTTTATAGGAGTGTTTTTTGCCAGAGCAATATCAACAGCATAGTGTTGGTTCACCGGATTATATTTTTCTGTTATCATCCCTTTAACAGGTGGGAATAAAACGGTATTTGCTTTTGGTTTTGCTTTTTCAAACAGATTGTATTTATCTTCACGCTCTACCTCTTCCCTAAGTTTTAAGTCTGCTTTTGAAGGTTTCATTTCTTCATTCTGAACACTTTCTGTTGGAGCTGCCTTGATGGAATCCTTATTGTATTTTGCATACTCCAAATCTCCTGTAAGAACCTTCCGTATGGACTGAATGTAAGCTTCATTTTTCTTCAGAGCCTGTGATAAGGAATCTGACTTAAGTGCCAGCTCGGTAGCATCCTTTTTTAGTTTGGAAGAAGCATAGCCGGGAATGTATTCCCTTAGGGGTGTAAAAGCAATAATATAAGTGGTGACAAAAATAATAATTAGTGCTCCTAATGTGGCTACCACAAAGACATTCATCAGCGTAAGCCTCAACGAAAAAATTTCCTCAAATGTGTCTTCATTCAAAATAACCAGTCGGTTTTTTGTAAAGAGTTTTTTCTTGATTTTTTTTCGTTTGAGCCTTTTTTCAGACATGATTGATGGAATGTTTTACAAATATAGAAAATAAGTCCAAATGATGTGGTTCAAGAATGTAGCCGACTAATGATTGTATCCTGCAAAATTGCCTATGATCTGAGTGTTAATGTCAAATATTTATTGTGATGAAATTCAAAAGAATATTATTTTCTTTATACCTTTGTCCAAGTTATTTAAAATAAAATCTGCGAAAGCATAAAATTATAAATCATGGGAAGATTAGGTCCAACCGAAATTATTTTAATCGTTGTGGTCATTTTATTAATGTTTGGCGGTAAAAAAATTCCGGAATTAATGAAAGGATTAGGTTCAGGTG
>CAMFLD010000043.1 GCA_945957245.1 uncultured Flavobacterium sp.
GGGTAGCACATTGTAATTTTAAACTCCGGGGTGAAGAAAGTGATGGTGATGAAGCCTTTGTAAAAGCCGAATGCGAAAAGTTGGGCGTATTACTTTTTGTCAATCATTTTGAAACCCAAAAATTTGCGGAACAACAAAAACTTTCTATTCAGGTAGTAGCCAGAAATCTGCGTTATGACTGGTTCAACACGTTGTTGATTAATAATGATTACGATTATATTCTGACCGCTCATCACCTTGACGACAGCCTGGAAACCTTTTTAATTAATTTTACAAGAGGTACCGGAATTGATGGCCTTACTGGAATTCCACAGCAAAATGGGCCTATTATCAGACCATTATTGGTTTTTTCCAGAGATGAAATCGAAGCTTATGCTAAAGCAAATGATATCAATTGGCGGGAAGACAGCAGTAATGCTTCCGATAAATACCTTCGTAATAAACTTCGCCATGAAGTCATTCCGGTTTTAAAGGAACTCAATCCGGGATTACTGGATTCATTTGAAAATACTATTGTAAGCCTTAAACAGGCGCAGACTATGGTAGACGATGCTTCCCGTATGATTTACCGAAAAGTAGTCTCCGAGGTTAATTCACAGATTCGAATCAATCTTACCGATCTGATGCAGCTGCCTAATTATAACGCCTATCTTTATCAATGGCTTGAAGCTTTTGGTTTTACAGATTGGATGGCTATTAATGATTTAGTTACAGCGCAGTCAGGAAAGCAAATCCATTCTAAGAACCATACCTTGCTGAAGGATAGGAGTGAGCTTATCATTTACCAAAAAACCAAAGAAGAGCCAACACAACATTTCCGGATTAATAAAGAAGAGAAAGACGTTAAATTTCCCTTAAAAATTTCGTTTTGTAATGTAGGCGACATCACGGTTCAAACAAGTAGTACTATCTTTGTTGACGAAGAAAAACTTCAGTATCCTCTGGAAATACGTAAATGGCAGGAAGGCGATTGGTTTTATCCTCTAGGAATGCAGGGCAAAAAAAAGCTGGCCAAATTTTTTAAGGATGAAAAGTTTTCACTCGTAGATAAAGCAGAAACGTGGCTTCTGTGCTCCGATAACCAAATTGTTTGGGTTATTGGCAAAAGGCAGGATGAACGGTTCAAAGTAACAGAACAAACCACTAGAATATTACAAATACAACTTCAGGAATGAATAAAATAGTACTTACATTAATGCTGATTTTGGCTTTTACTACAGGTAATGCCCAAATCAGCAAACCGGTGAAATGGACTTCCAGAGTAGAAAAAATCTCCGAAACCGAATTTAATTTGGTTATGGAAGGTAAAATCGAAGAAGGATGGCACCTCTATTCGCAATACACACCCCAAGCCGAATTTGGTTCAGCCCTTCCGGCCGAATTCAAATTTGAAAACCCCAAAAATGAATATCAGTTAATCGGGAAGGTAAAAGAAAGCCCTTATAAAAAGCAGTTCAGTGAAGCGTTTAGCATTGACGAGTATTTCTTTGAAAACAAAGTAACCTTTACC
Source organism: uncultured Flavobacterium sp. (assembly GCA_945957245.1). Lineage (GTDB taxonomy): Bacteria > Bacteroidota > Bacteroidia > Flavobacteriales > Flavobacteriaceae > Flavobacterium. Next base: position 1,511 of record CAMFLD010000043.1, read on the forward strand.
CAAAAAGTAAAAGTTTTAAGCAATAAACTGAGTGTTATTAATGCCAAAATTGATTATCAGGTCTGCAAACAATCCTGTATCAATGATGACATGAAATTTAAGTTTCAGTTACCGGTTAAGGCTCAGCCTACTGAAGAACCGGCTGCAGGAATCAAAACCGATTCTTCTCAGGTAACAGCTCCAACAGCTCCTGTTACTAAAATTGAAGAGCCAAAAAAGAAGGTCGCACAAACACCTGCTAAGGAAGAGCAAAAAGGACTTTGGACAATTTTTATCCTGGCTTTTCTGGGTGGTCTGGCAGCACTTTTGATGCCTTGTATTTTTCCAATGATTCCATTAACCGTAAGTTTCTTCACGAAGCAAAGCAAATCGAAAGCAGCGGGTATAAGAAATGCAGTTATTTATGCCATTTCTATTATTGGAATCTATGTGATTTTGGGCTCGATTATTACTGCTATTTTTGGAGCTGAAGCCCTGAATGAACTGTCTACCAGCGTCTGGTTTAACCTAGCGTTCTTTGTACTACTTGTAGTATTTGCTATCTCATTTTTAGGAGCATTCGAAATTGTACTGCCAAGCTCATGGTCAACCAAACTGGACAGTCAGGCAGATAAAGGCGGAATTTTAGGAATTGTTTTCATGGCTTTGGCACTTGCCGTAGTTTCGTTTTCCTGTACCGGGCCTATTGTTGGTTCCTTACTTGTCGAATCTGCCACCAGAGGAGGAATTGCGCCAATCGTGGGAATGTTTGGATTTTCATTGGCTATTGCATTACCATTCATGCTTTTCGCAATGTTCCCGGGTTGGTTAAATTCAATGCCAAAATCGGGCGGATGGCTTAATACCGTTAAAGTTTCCTTGGGCTTCTTAGAATTGGCTTTTGCCTTTAAGTTTTTGTCTAATGCTGATTTAGTACTTCAAAAACACTGGTTGCACAGGGAATTGTTTATTGCCATCTGGATTGCAGTTTTTGCGGCTTGGGCTTTGTATCTTTTCGGAAGGTACATGCTGCCTCATGATTATGAAAAAGCAGATAAAATTGGGGTAGGAAGACTTATGATGGCCATTTTGGTTACTGCTTTCACACTTTATATGATTCCGGGGCTTTGGGGAGCACCATTAAAAATACTGAGCGGATTAACGCCACCAATTAATTATGCTGAAAGTACAACCGGTTTTGGAGCTTCAGGTTCGAAAACAGATTTACCGGAACATGCCCATCTTGGCCCTCACGGAATAGTGGCTTTTGAGGATTATGATATTGGTTTGGCCTACGCCAAAAAAGTAAATAAACCGATCCTTTTGGATTTTACAGGAGATGCCTGTGCTAACTGCCGTAAAATGGAAGACAATGTTTGGTCAGATCCTAAAGTTCTTGATATATTGAAAAATAAGGTTGTCCTGATTTCACTGTATTGCGACCGTAAAATTGATTTACCGGTGGAACAACAATACATTTCAAAATCAACAGGAAAAGAGATAGTAACCATTGGAAATAAATGGACCGATTTCCAAATTACCCGCTACAAAAGCAACTCACAGCCTTTGTATGTAATTGTTGATACTGACGGCAACGATTTGACAACCCCTATTGCAGCAGAATACGATATAGAGGTATATAAAAAGTGGCTGGAAGATGGCATTTCAAAATTCAAAAAATAAAAAAAGGCTTCTCTATTGAGAAGCCTTTTTTTATTTATAAACGCAACCTATATGGTTTTTTGTTATCTTTATTTTCAAGACCAATACTTTATGAAAAAAATTAAACTTCTCCCAGTCATTTTGATGTTTGTATTTGCATTTACATCCTGTGACCCAAGTGAAAGCAAAGGCTCTTCACAAAATGATGATACGTTTGCAGAAAATTTCGGCAATGGGGCTTCTAAAGATTTTATCGGTCAGGTTGTTGATACAAACAATCATCCGATACAAAATGCAACTGTTACCATTGGAACATCAACCATTCAAACAGATGTTAATGGTGTCTTTATTATCAATAATGCTTCGGTACATGAAAAATTTGCCTACATCAAAGTTGCCAAAGCAGGATATATTGATGGTTCACGGGCGATGGTTCCCACTTCAGGAAAGAATAATGTTAAAATAATGATGATTCCAAATTCCCCTTTGGAGACCATACAATCTGGGGTTGAAAGTGAAGTAGCGCTGCCTTCGGGAACCAAAGTTACTTTTGACGGTGCATTTCAGGACGAAAACGGAAACCCGTATTCAGGTTCCGTTAGTGTTGCGATGTATCATCTATTGCCGGGCAATCAAAATATTGATAAGCTGATGCCGGGAATGCTGTATGCGCAGACCAAAAACAATCAGGAAGCTGTTTTAGAAACCTTTGGGATGCTGAATGTTGAATTGCGTGGCAGTGGAGGTCAAAAATTGAATCTCATGGAAGGTCACACAGCCGAAATCACTATGAAAATTGACGATAGTCAAACGGGAACGGCACCAAGTTCGATTCCTCTATGGCATTTTGACGAGGCAAAAGGCTATTGGAAAGAAGATGGCGAAGCGACTAAAGTCGGTAATAATTATGTTGGAGAAGTTTCCCATTTCTCGTGGTGGAATTGTGATCAATATTCATCAACCGCTATGTTGACACTCACTATTGTGGATGTAGAAGGAAATCCGATTTCTAATTTAGGGGTAAAGTTAACCGTTAATGCTGTAAATTTCAGTTCGTATGTTCAATTAACAGATAGCTCAGGCTCCATTTCGGGTGTAGTACCATCAAATGAGGTCATGACTTTGGTGGTTTACAATCAATGTAATGATATTGTCTATACTTCGCAAATCGGACCTTTTACAAGTTCAACCATATTACCGCAGATAACTTTAAATACAAGTTCAACCCCGGTTACCAGAATTACAGGCAGCCTGATTAAATGCAATAGCAGCAAGGTTACCAATGGTTATGTTAAATTAGCAAGAAATGGACGTGTTAGCTTTTCAACGGTTGACAATAATGGGAATTTTAGCTTCAGGGAAATTTACTGCCCAGCATCCCCACAATTTACATTAACAGGGATTGATTTTGATAATTATCAGTCCACGGGCGATATTACGTACAACGCCATTGAAGGAATAACCAGCATAGGAGGTCTTATGGCCTGTAATACGATCTCTGAATTTGTATCATATAAGGTAGATGATTATCCACCACAAATTTTAACTAACTATATAATGGCAGAATGGTCAGTATCAGAGCATCTCTTTTATGCAGGGGCTAATAATTCTGATATGCCTCCGGCGGGTTATGCCTCAGATACTAATTATTTTACTTTTGTTGGGAATTCAAAGCAGCCTGGTACTTATCAGAATATGGATTTTTTTGCATCATTCAGTTTTGGAAATATAGGCTCTTTATCAGGTTCTTTTTCCGGGCCTAACAATGTCAAGTTTCATTTAAATAAATTTGGAAGTGTAGGGGATTATATTGACATTACCTGTGAGGGTACTTTTGATGACTGGTACGGGGTTACCCGTCATATATCTGCTATTGCCCACCTAAAGAGACATCCTGATAATTAATAATAAAAAAACCTTCCCAATCGGGAAGGTTTTTTTGTTATCCTAATACATCGGCAACTTCTGTTTTTAGATAGCTTAAAGCTAATTGCGAAGCCGAATTTCCATCCAGCATATTGCTGAGTATCTTTTCCCGCAACTGGTCAGCGTTTGCTACAGAAGTATCAAGAGCTGTTTTTCTAATATTCTGAATGATAGTGTTTTTTGCTGTTAAAACCATAGTCCAGCATTCATCCGTTATATAAATCTGCTGGGTCAGGTTGTGTTCGTATTCCTGCTCAATGTGGTGTATCAAAAGATTGGAATAATCTACTTTGTCATCACTCAAAGGTGCCACCCGTATAAGGAGTTTGGCCGGGCTGATACGTTCTAAAAATAAAGCAAGCCGCTCATAAGCCTGAAGGCGTAACGGCATCGAATGTTTTTGATTTTCCCTTTGCAATAACCAGCGTCTTGTTTTTTGCTGATCTTTAAAGTGACTGTCAAATAAATAGTAAGCAACACCACCCGTAACTAAGGCGGGAACAGCATACATTAATGCATCGAAAAGTTTATCTAAGTTCATAGTGATTTTTAGTAAAAATTGTTGACAAATATAATAGAAATACCCGTAGATTTTATTGTAATTCATAGCTAGTAATTATAAATTTGAACTTTCTGAAAAATGATGATAGATAAATATATTTCCCAACTCAACGATGCCCAGCAGGCGCCTGTATATCAAAAAGATGGGCCTATGATTATCATAGCCGGTGCGGGTTCGGGCAAAACACGTGTGCTTACGATGCGTATTGCCTACCTAATGAGCCTGGGTGTGGATGCCTTTAATATTCTGGCGCTTACCTTTACCAATAAGGCCGCCCGTGAAATGAAGAAACGTATCGGTGATATTGTAGGAGCCAATGAAGCTAAAAACCTGTGGATGGGGACTTTTCACTCGGTTTTTGCCCGTATCTTAAGAAGTGAGGCCGACAAGCTGGGTTATCCTTCTAATTTTACGATTTATGATACTCAGGACAGTGTCCGGCTTATTTCAGCGATTATCAAAGAAATGCAGCTGGATAAAGATGTTTATAAACCAAAACAGGTTCTGGGTAGGATTTCGTCTTATAAAAATTCACTCATTACTGTAAAAGCTTATTTCAATAATCCCGAACTTCAGGAGGCGGATGCAATGAGCAAAAAGCCCCGTCTGGGTGAAATCTATGAAAATTACGTTAACCGCTGTTTTAAAAGCGGAGCTATGGATTTTGACGATTTGCTTTTGAAAACCAATGAGCTTTTAAATCGATTTCCTGATGTTTTGGCCAAATACCAACACCGGTTTCAGTACATTTTGGTGGATGAGTATCAGGATACCAATCATTCGCAGTACCTGATTGTACGTGCCTTGTCAGATAGGTTCCAAAATATCTGCGTAGTGGGTGATGATGCCCAGAGTATCTATGCTTTTCGTGGAGCGAATATCAATAATATCCTTAATTTTCAGAAGGATTATGAAAATGTAAAGACCTATCGTTTGGAACAAAATTACCGTTCCAGTAAGAACATAGTTGAAGCCGCCAATTCGATTATTGATAAGAATAAAACCAAACTCGAAAAGGTAGTTTGGACTGCCAATGATTTTGGTCCTAAAATAAAAGTGCACCGCAGCGTAACCGATGGGGAAGAAGGCCGATATGTGGCAGGCGAAATCTTTGAACAGAAAATGCGCAATCAGATGCGGAACGGTCAGTTTGCTATTTTATATCGCACCAATGCACAGTCCAGAGCTATGGAGGATGCACTCCGCAAACGTGATATTCCGTATCGTATTTATGGAGGTTTGTCCTTTTATCAACGGAAGGAAATTAAAGATGTTTTGTGTTACCTGCGATTGATTATTAATCCGAAGGATGAAGAAGCCTTAGTTCGGGTTATTAATTATCCAGCCCGAGGAATAGGGGATTCGACTGTAGAAAAACTTACCGTGGCGGCAAACCATTACAAACGCTCTATTTTTGAGGTAATGGAAAATATCGATAAGATAGATTTAAAATTAAATTCGGGAACGAAGCAAAAGCTGGAAGATTTTGTAACGATGATTAAGAGTTTTCAAATCATCAATGAGCAGCAGGATGCTTTTGTTTTAACCGAACATGTAACCAAAAAAACAGGCTTAATTCAGGAACTCAAAAAAGACGGCACTCCTGAAGGGATTGCCCGTATTGAGAATATTGAAACTCTGATGGGTGGTATCAAGGATTTTATCGAAGGGCAAAGGGAAATTGACGGGGCAAGAGGTGCGCTTTCTGAATTTTTAGAAGATGTGGCTTTGGCTACAGATTTGGATAATGATACCGGAGATGATGATCGTGTGGCTTTAATGACCATTCACCTGGCCAAAGGATTGGAGTTTCCGTATGTGTTTGTAGTGGGCATGGAAGAAGATTTATTTCCAAGTGCCATGAGCTTAAACACCCGTAGCGAACTGGAAGAAGAAAGAAGACTGTTTTATGTAGCGTTGACCCGTGCGGAGCATCAGGCTTATTTGACGTATGCACAGTCCCGTTACCGATGGGGTAAGCTTGTCGACAGTGAGCCTTCCCGTTTCATAGAAGAAATCAAGGATGAGTATTTAGAATATGTCAACCCGATGGATAATGGTTATCGCTATAAACCGAGTATCGATATTGATATTTTTGGTGATGTCGATAAATCAAAACTGCGTTTGAACAAGCCCACAGCAGGAACGCCTCCAAAAAGGCATGATGAGGAACCGGTTTCTTCTATTAATATCCGAAAACTAAAACCAGTTTCGAGCAATGCATCAGGAAATACTAATTTGTTTGACAGTAAATTAACAGTTGGAAATGTGGTAATGCACGAGCGTTTCGGAAGAGGACAAATTCTGAATCTTGAAGGTGCCGGTGCTGATAAAAAAGCAGAGATTAAGTTTGAAGTGGGCGGTATCAAAAAATTATTGCTGCGGTTTGCCAAACTTGAAGTAGTAGGATAACTTTATTAATTCAAAATCATAACAATATAACTATGGCAGAATTTATCAAAATATACGAAGACAAACCCAGTGAGGCTGCCATCAAAAAAGTAGTAGATGTGTTGCGTGATGGAGGATTGGTAATTTATCCAACCGACACAGTTTATGGTTTGGGTTGTGATATCACCAATTCAAGAGCATTGGAACGAATTGCTAAAATCAAGGGAATCAAGTTGGAAAAGGCAAATTTCTCTTTTATCTGCAGTGATTTGAGTAATCTTTCTGATTATGTGAAGCAAATTGATACTGCTACTTTTAAGATTTTGAAGCGTACTTTGCCTGGACCTTATACTTTCATTTTGCCGGGAAATAATGATTTGCCTAAAGAGTTCCGTAAAAAGAAAACTGTAGGAATCAGGATTCCGGATAATAATATTGCTCTTGAAATGGTAAAGATGTTGGGTAATCCCATTGTATCCACTTCCATTCACGATGATGATGAAGTTTTGGAATATTCTACCGACCCGGAACTTATTTTTGAAAAATGGCAGCATACGGTTGATTTAGTTATAGATGGGGGCTACGGAGATAATGTGGGTTCCACTATAATTGACTTGTCGGGCTACGAACCGATAGTAGTTCGTGAAGGAAAAGGCGACCCGGACATTTTTTAATTTCTTATGGCGTATTCCAATATCCAATTTTCTCCGGATAGTATAGCAGTAAAACTAATAGGGAACTATGATAGCAGGCCAACAATAGTATTACTGCATGATTCTTTAGGTTGTATCGCTTTATGGAAAGATTTTCCTGAAAAACTGAGTGCATTGGCCAGATGTAATGTATTAGTTTACGACCGATTAGGGTACGGGAAATCAGGCCCTTTTTTATATCCCAAACGGGATAATGATTACCTTGAGCTGGAAGCTCATTTGCTGAATGCGTTACTGCGTTATTATAAAATCGAAAAGGCTATTCTTTTTGGACATAGTGATGGTGGCTCTATTGCATTAATCACTGCGGCAAAATATCCGGAAAAAATCATTGGCATTATTACCGAAGGAGCTCATGTTTTTGTTGAGAGCATTACCGTAAACGGAATCAGTGAAGCTATTAAACTTTACCAGACTACCGATTTAAAAACCAAACTGGAAAAGTATCATGGCGATAAAACGGATACTATGTTTTGGGCCTGGACAGCCACCTGGACATCTAATGAATTTCAAACGTGGAATATCGAAAATTGGTTGCCAATGATATCCTGTCCGGCGCTAATTATACAAGGGGAAAATGATGAATATGGGTCATTGGAACAAGTAGAAAAAATCTGTAATGGGATTGGCCAAAAGGCGGAGCGATTACTTATTCCCCATGTAATGCATACGCCTCATAAAGAGAATCCCGAACTTATTCTTGAACATACATCTAAGTTTATTGATTCGTTGTAAAATAAAAAAGCCCTGATTCTACAGGGCTTTATTCTTAGTTTGAAAAATTATTGTTTTTGATTTTTCATTTCTTTTTCAATCATATCGTAGAACTCGTCAATTTTTGGCATTACTACGATACGGGTTCTTCTGTTTTTCGAGCGGTTGTCAGCAGAATTGTTGTCTACTAACGGAACGAATTCGCTTCTTCCTGCTGCGATAAGCTGTGATGGTTTTACGCCTAAGTCTTTGGTTAATACCCTCACAATTGCTGTGGCACGTTTCACACTTAAATCCCAGTTGTCAATTAAAATGGCATTTCCTGTAAACGGTACGTTGTCTGTGTGACCTTCCACCATACATTCAAATGTAGGACGGCTGTTGATTACTTTGGCTACTTTGCCTAAAACTTCTTTGGCTTTGTCGCTTACTACATAGCTTCCGCTTTTGAATAGCAATTTATCTGCAATTGAAATAAATACTACTCCTTTTTCTACATTGATTTCAATGTCCGGATCTGAAATCCCAACCGAACTCTTAAGGCTGGTAACTAAGGCTAACGTAACGCTGTCTTTTTTGGTCAAAGCATCCTGAAGACGGGAAATTTTAAGGTCTTTTTCTTTCAGGCTTTCTAATGATTTCTCTAAATTCTGTGCCCCTTTTGTAGTCAGAACAGTCATTTCTTTTGAACTGTTGATAAGGTCAGTATTGTTTTGTTTCAGATAATCATTTTGTTTTGAAAGTGCTTCTTTTTCAGACAAACACAGATTCAGTTTCATTGTTGTCGAATTCAATAAATCCTGACATTCTTTGTTTTGTTTTTCTAATTCAGCGATTTTCTTTTTTGACCCACACGATGTCAGTGTAAGCGCCGCTAACGATAGTGCAAAAATTACTTTTCTCATAAGTTAGGTGATTTTAATTTTAACAAAATTACGGTTTTTATTCTTTTTAAGAGCTTTGTTTAATGATAAACTCTTGTTAAAAAACCTACTCAAAAACGGTGCCGCTTTTCAGAAAGTACCTGAAAACAATGCTCTTTGAGCGATAGTAATTGGGTTTTTGGGGTGATTTTCGCTTCTTTAAAGTTTTGTTTATCAGAGCGTAAAAGGCAAAATGCGATTTAACAATTGCCCAGCAATGATTTATTTTTCCTTTGAAGATAAATTGTATGCCTGCAAGGCCATCGAGTACTAAGCGAGAGAATATAATAGGGAAGATTTTGCTTTCGGGAAGGTTTTTGGTCAGCATCAACAATGAATTCCTGAAGTTCAGAAAAGTCTTCTTTGGGTTGCTTTCGTTCAGAGTGGCGCCGCCCACATGGTACACTACTGATTTGTAGGTATACAAGGCTTTGTAGCCCAAATTAAATGCTCTCCAGCACAAATCTATTTCTTCCTGATGGGCGAAGAAGTCTTCATCGAAGCCTTTTAGTTTGTGGTATATTTCTTTTCGGATGAAGAAGCAGGCACCACTTGCCCAAAAGATTTCGCATTCGTCATTATATTGCCCGTTGTCTTTTTCGATGGTGTCAAAAATTCGGCCACGGCAATAAGGATAACCAAACTGGTCTATAAAGCCTCCGGCTGCTCCGGCGTATTCGAAATGGTCTTTCTTTTTATAATCTAATATTTTGGGCTGAATGATTCCAATGTTCGGATTGGTATCAAAAACGGTAAGGGCAGGGGCTAACCATCCTTCGGTTACTTCGATATCGGAATTGACTAATACGTAGTAGGGTTCTGCTACATGCTGTAAGGCTACATTATAGCCTTTGGCGAAGCCGTAATTACCATCATTCTGAATAATGGTTACATAGGGAAACTTACTTTGTATTACTGCTATGGAATTGTCGGTTGAGGCATTATCGGCGACATAGATTTTGGCTTCATCGGAATAGGCTACAACTGACGGCAGGAATTGTTCCAGCAATTTGGCTCCATTCCAGTTTAGTATGACTACGGCTATTTTTTTATCGGTCATTGCTATTCCTTTTTATTTAAAATCCGGTAATCCTTCTAAAAAGATATACTGTTCGTTTTCGAAGTCCATTTGGCAAAAGTAATGATTTAGACCATTGGTTACCATCAGGTACTCGGCTTTAATCTAAAGGTTGAATCGTCCGATCAGGTCGAATCTATTCTGTGTAATATTAAAGACGGGGGATTTGCATT
>CAMFLD010000044.1 GCA_945957245.1 uncultured Flavobacterium sp.
GGCTCGGAGATGTGTATAAGAGACAGACACGACACAGAGCGCCCACAAATAAGCTTTTTTCATAGTAAAAATAGTATTTTTTAAAGGTATATTATTTTTACATACAAAAAAAAGCGCCCCAAAAATTTGGGACGCTTTTAACATATTTAAGTGAGATGATTACATCATTCCCGGCATTCCGCCTCCCATTGGCATTCCGCCGGCAGGATTTTCTTCTTTGATGTCAACCAGTGCGCATTCGGTAGTTAAAATCATTCCCGAAACCGAAGCAGCATTTTCAAGAGCCACACGGGTTACTTTTTTAGGGTCGATGATTCCAGCTTTCAGCATGTCCACATATTCATCAGTTTTTGCATTGTAACCAAAATTAGCTTTGCCTTCAGAAACTTTAGCCACTACAACTGAGCCTTCAAGACCAGCGTTTTCTACGATAGTTCTCAGAGGAGCTTCTACAGCACGAGCTACAATTTGTATTCCTGTAGCTTCGTCTGCATTGTCCGCTTTTAGTTTCTCTAATGATGATTTTGCTCTTAGTAGGGCAACACCACCACCAGCAACAATACCTTCTTCAACAGCGGCACGGGTTGCATGTAAAGCATCATCAACCCGGTCTTTTTTCTCTTTCATTTCCACTTCAGAAGCAGCACCAACATAAAGTACAGCCACACCACCAGCCAATTTAGCCAAACGCTCTTGTAATTTTTCCTTATCATAGTCGGAAGTTGTTGATTCCATCTGACCTTTGATTTGGTTTACACGATTTTTAATCATGTCTGCTTTTCCGGCACCATTTACAATAGTAGAATTGTCTTTGTCAATGGTAACTTTTTCAGCAGTTCCAAGCATTTCCAAAGTAGTATTTTCTAAGGTATATCCACTTTCTTCAGCGATTACGGTTCCACCGGTTAGAATAGCGATATCTTCAAGCATTGCTTTTCTTCTGTCACCAAAACCAGGAGCTTTAACTGCTGCAATTTTCAATGCACCACGTAATTTGTTTACTACCAATGTTGATAAGGCTTCACCGTCAACATCTTCAGCAATAATCAATAATGGTTTGCCGGATTGTGCTACCGGTTCTAATATTGGAAGCAATTCTTTTAATGAAGATACTTTTTTGTCGTACAATAAGATGTAAGGTCTCTCAAGCTCTACTTCCATTTTCTCCGGATTGGTAACAAAATAAGGAGATAGATACCCTCTGTCAAATTGCATTCCTTCAACAACATCAACCGTTGTTTCGGTACCTTTAGCTTCTTCTACAGTGATTACGCCTTCTTTACCTACTTTTTTGAAAGCAGTTGCGATTAATTCTCCGATAACTTCATCATTGTTGGCAGAGATAGAAGCTACTTGCTTTATTTTTTCAGACGAGCTTCCTACTTCCTGAGATTGTTTAGCTAAATCAGCAACAATTGCTTCAACGGCTTTGTCGATTCCGCGTTTCAAATCCATAGGATTGGCACCGGCAGCCACATTTTTCAATCCTTCTTTTACTATTGCCTGAGCCAATACGGTTGCTGTTGTGGTTCCGTCTCCGGCCAAATCATTTGTTTTAGAAGCAACTTCTTTAACCATTTGAGCCCCCATGTTTTCAAGAGCATCTTTCAATTCTACTTCTTTTGCCACAGAGACACCGTCTTTGGTTACTGTTGGTGCCCCGAATGATTTTGAAATGATCACATTTCTTCCTTTTGGTCCAAGGGTAACTTTTACTGCATTTGCTAATGCATCAACGCCGCGTTTTAATCCGTCGCGTGCTTCAATGTCGAATTTTATATCTTTTGCCATATTAAAAAAAGTTTTGTTAGATGATTGCAAGGATGTCATCCTCACGCATGATTAAATAATCCTTTCCATTGAATTTTAAATCTGTTCCCGCATATTTTCCGTAAAGGACAATATCGCCGACTTTAACTGTAAGCGGTTCGTCTTTTTTACCGTTTCCTACTGCAACAACAGTTCCTTTTTGCGGTTTTTCCTTGGCTGTGTCAGGAATAATGATTCCTGATGCTGTTTGAGTTTCAGCGGCAGCAGGCTCAATAATAACTCTGTCAGAAAGAGGTTTGATATTTAATGCCATAATGAATAATATTTTAGTATTAGATTGTTGCGTTCTGCCTTTCAGAAATTGTACCATTCTGATTTTTGCTGACAAATTTGCAGTTTAAAAAAAATGCCAGCAATGTTGCTGGCATCTTTTATTTTATTTTACCCAAAATTATTTTTTAGGGGTCTCGGCTGGTTTAGCAGGGGCAGGAACTGCATTCTCTGTTTTAGGAGCCATATCTTTTTCATTGATAAGCTTTGAATCAGAGCCTCCCATCATGCCAGGGAAACTTAAACTTGATAATAAAATCAATATGATAAGTATGGTAGCTAAAGTCCAGGTGCTTTTGTCCAAAAAGTCAGTTGTTTTTTGAACACCTCCCATTTGGGTTGAACCGCCTAATGAAGATGATAAGCCGCCTCCTTTAGGGTTTTGTACCATAATTACGATTATCAATAGAAAACAAACTATTGTTATCAGTACTAAAAAAATTGTAAAATTAGTCATTGTTATAAATTGTTATTTTGTTGTAAAATTCTAATGTCTGAAATACGGTCTGCAAAGAAACTACTTTTTTCCGGATATTTCAAAATTAATATTTCATAAGCTTGAATTGCTTTAGAATATTTTTTCTGTTCCAGATAAACCCTTGCTAAAGTTTCGGTCATCAGGTAAGAGGTATCTTCTGAAATTGGTTCAATGACAGGAGCAGGAGCATCTTTTGCTATTGGAGTAATTTTTGGATTATTTTCTATGAATTTGTCAATAAGTTCCAGTTTTTTCTTTTTCTCAATGTCTATAGAAGATTCAACTTCTTCACGGACAATTGGTTTTAATCGGGATAACTGAAGCCATTCCTGAAAAGAGTGTTTTTCGTTTTTTGAAAATTCAAGAGGTTTTCCTATAGCCAGTTTTTCTTCTGCCTTTTGTTCCTCAGAAGTTGCTTCTTTTATTGAGGTACGTATAGATTGTTCTATTGGGTCAATGATGGGCTGTTTTGCTTCAACTACAAGGTGCTCACTTCCTATGACAGTCATGTTCATCAATTCCTCAAGCTTCTTTTCATATAATCCTTTTTGGACTGAAACAAAGGAATCCGAAGTGATAAAATCAAAAAGAATACTTCTGTCAGTGGTATAGGCAGCAGTAATTTTTAAGGCATAATTATAATTGAAACTGTCCTGATTGTACAAGTGCTTCAATTTCAATACTCTGGCGCTCTGAAAGTAAGGAAATGTGCTCAACACATCATCCAATGTGTCCGCATACCTATCATTGATAGCTTCGGGTTTATTGAGCAGAAAAGTATAATCGGTTAAATTCATAGCAAAAAATCATTACCATTTTGCCAGTGACTCATTGAAGATGTCCTGAGTTATCCTTTCAAAAATCTCATCAAGTGCCGCAGTTAATTTAGAACCAACCAATTGTGTGTTACCGTCATAGTCATGGTAAAACGAAAAACGTTTCTCAAAGTTATCGGCCTCTTTATTTTTATTGGTAAACCTAACATTTACAGTAATGCTCAACCTACTTTGTGCTGCCGTTTGTTGTGCGGTAGCCTGCATCGGTGTAATCCTGTATTCTACTATTTCACCTTCATATACCAAATCTCCATTAGTATTGGTTAGATTAAGGTTAGTCTGATTCTGGATAATTTCCTGAAGTTTAATGGTGAACGTCCGTTCAATTCCGGGCTCCACCAGACTGGCATTGTTTTGGAAATAGTTTACCTGAAATGTCTTAGCATTAATTTTTCCGGTTCCAGTAAAATTATAAGCACCACAACCATTTAAGGTTATGGCAAGTATTAAAACGGAAAGAAATTTAAAAAACCTCATGGCAATAATTAATTGACCGCTAAAGTAATTCTTTATTTTGAATTAGGGAAGCAATTCGCCTTGGTAATAGTATTTGGCTGAAAATAAGGTATTTTCATATGTTCCTAAATAATAATTGTCTCGGGTTTGCTCTTTAGGAAGGTTGATTGTGTTGTAAGTATAATGGTATACTTCACTTTCAGGATCTTCGGAGCAATATTTTTCGGTTAGTATATTATTTGCCGAAATACAATGGTGGTATGGCCATAGGGATTTAGGGACAAAACTAAATGCTCTGCAGATGGCCAGCGTTGCATTTCTTAATGGGTTTATATTATTATCGTAAGTTGAATTATCACAACTTTCCCCAATATTGTATGCTGTAATATTGTTATTCAGGTAATAAATATCAATCTGATATACTATACTTTCTTCGAATTGACCTAATTCAACTTCATCAATATAGGCTGTTTTCGAAGATGTCAATAATTTTTCGCTGTCGATTTTAAATTTAGAAAAATAGCCATTTAAATCTCCAAAATAATAAAACCCTCCAGCCGTATTGTATTGAAGGCTTTGATTATTTACAGTAGTGACAAAACCATTACTATCATAGGTAAAATTATAAGTCTGATTTGCTGATGCCTCATAAATAGTTGAGCTTGATAAACGTTCCTGGGCGTCATAAATAAAATCCTGAATAACAGTTCCGTCAGCTTTAGTTATTTGTTTTAGAAGACCATTTTCATTAAACAGCCATCTGGTTTCAAAAGATGTTCCCGGATAGAAATCTACTCTTTGTAATAAATGGGGGTCAGGTTGATTTTGTGTATCATTGGTACAAGAAATTGAAACAATAATAACACAAAGTGTTATATAGAACTTCTTCATAAAGAATGGTTTGGCTCTATAAATGTATGAAAATAAATTGAATGGTAATGGTTTATTCGTAATAGTAATCAGCGAAAGGGTAAAACCCAACAGGATTGTTGTTGCTGTCTAAGATCTCAACACCCACTTGCACTATTTTTTCGCTTGGAATTTCACCATAATTGTAATAGTAAGGATCAGAGGAACCTTTATCAAAACCATTAGCCAAGTTTTTTGAAACCTGACAATCCACGAAAAAACTAGGGTCTGTTAATGATTTTACTCTAGCCACAGCTAAGACGGCATTGTAAATAGGATTGTTTCCAAATACTGCATCAAAATGGAAGTTTTTATGATCGTTTGTAACTCCGTTTGTAATTTTTTCAAAAGAAGTCATATCGCCGTTAGTATAAGTCATGTGGTATTCTCCGGCATTTGAACCTTCTCTTAAAAAGTTAACAGCAAGCATATCCGCATTTACCTGACAATTAATGGTAAAATCACTGCCGTAGGAGTAAGTATAGCTTCGGGTTGCAGCGTTGTAATTATAAGGCAATCCATCAATTGTACTTATGATGTTATTTGTGTTGTAGGTGATGATGTGAGTTTCTGAGGCAATGCCATTAGTATATTTTACATCGCTCACGACACGATTTTGAGAGTCGTATGTAAATTTTTCGGCAAGACTGCCATCGGCATTTGTAATGCTTGTCAATAAGTTATTTGTGATAATCCAGTGTTTTTCATTGGCACTATTTTTATAAAACACTACTTTTTGAATTGTTTTCTGAATAGGAGTATCATTATCAGAACTACTACAAGAGAGAAGGGTAGTAGCTACTATTAGAAGCATTAGTATATTTTTCATAATTATAAATTTGGTTACTGTAAACGTAATCCGTTCTTATTGATTGTGAAAATTTATAGGTCGTACTGCTTAATTTTTCGATAAAGTGTTCGTTCTGATATTCCAAGTTCGTCCGCAGCGGCTTTTCTTTTGCCTTTATGACGTTCAAGTGATTTTTTAATAAGTTCAATTTCACGCTGTTCCAATTTCAGAGTTTCCTCTTCTTCGACAGTTTCTGCTACCAGATAATTAGAGTCATCATCGTCATCAAACTCTTCCTGTTCAATTTCATGTTGTGGAGGCATGGCACTGAGCCTTGGTTCTTCTTCAAAACCAGAAACAGATTCCTCTTTCTGTCCAAAAACCTTTTGAATAAGCGATTTGTTTGCTTCCTGAACTTTAGTGCTTCCGTTTTGCATTAATTCCAATGTGAGTTTTTTCAAATCATGCAAATCACTTTTCATATCAAAAAGTACTTTATATAAAATATCTCTTTCGGTAGAAAAATCATTTTCAGGTTTTTTACCGCCTACAACCGAAGGAAGGCTGGTACTTTCATTGGGAAGATAGGATTGCATTGTAGCCAAAGAAATATCACGGTTGGTTTCCAATACGGAAATCTGTTCGGCAAAATTCCTCAGCTGACGGATGTTTCCGCTCCAACGGTATTTTTGAAGAAATTGGACTGCTTCATCACTGAGTTTTATAGGCGGCATTTTGTATTTATGTGCAAAATCTGATGCAAACTTTCTAAAAAGTAAATGAATGTCTTCTTTTCTTTCACGTAAGGCAGGAAGTGCTATCTCTACAGTGCTCAAACGATAATATAAATCTTCACGGAATTTGCCTTTTTGAATAGCATCGAACATATTAATGTTGGTTGCAGCTACTATCCTTACATTGGTTTTTTGTACTTGTGATGATCCCACTTTTATAAATTCGCCATTTTCCAAAACACGCAGTAAACGCACTTGGGTTGTCAATGGTAATTCACCAACTTCATCAAGGAAAATTGTTCCGCCATCAGCAACTTCGAAATATCCCTGACGCTCGGCATTGGCTCCGGTAAAGGAACCTTTTTCATGTCCAAAAAGCTCACTGTCGATAGTGCCTTCAGGAATGGCTCCACAGTTTACGGCTATGTATTTTCCATGTTTCCGGTGGGAAAGCGAATGGATAATTCTGGGAATACTTTCTTTACCAACACCACTTTCCCCTACAACCAATACCGAAATATCAGTAGGGGCAACCTGTATCGCTTTTTCAATGGCACGATTTAGTTTTGGATCGTTTCCTATGATTTCAAATCGCTGTTTTATGCTTTGAACGGTTTCCATGATTATTTATTTTGAATCCTTTTAATGTTCAACGGATTAAAAAGGGTTTTGAGTTCGTTGTATTGTTTTTTAAATCGGTAATTCTGATTAATTGATTTGCATGTCACTGTAACCAATGGCTTCCCCAATCAGGGTACCACTGGTGCAATCCGTAATTTTCACATTTACAAAATCACCAATCTTATAATTTTTTCTTGGGAATACTACCATGAAGCTTTGCGAATTACGTCCGGATAAGTCCTTATCTGATTTTTTTGATACCTTTTCCACTAAAACTTCTACAGTTTTTCCAAGAAATTCTTTGGTCCTGATTCCACTATGAATGCGTTGCAAGTCTACAATTTCCTGAAGGCGTCTTAGTTTAGTTTCTTCAGGAACATCATCTTTCATTTTTCTTCCGGCCAGGGTTCCCGGACGTTCTGAATAAGCATACATATATCCAAAACCATATTTTACATGTTCCATAAGGGCTAGGGTATCCTGATGGTCTTCTTCAGTTTCTGTTGGAAATCCTGCAATCATATCCTGTGTTACAGAATTATCAGGAAGTATTTTGTTGATTTTGTCAATTAGGGCGATATATTCAGCTCTGGTATGCAGTCTATTCATTTCTTTCAAAATCCTGTCACTTCCACTTTGAACCGGTAGATGGATGTGGTTGCAGATATTAGGATATTTTGCAATAACATGTAACACTTCCTCATGCATATCCTGTGGATTTGAGGTGGAAAAACGTATACGCATTTTTGGAAATTGTTTGGCAACCATTTCTAAAAGATGTTCAAAACCAACAGCAGTGGCTTTTTGCATTTCAGATGCTTTAACAAAATCTTTTTTCAGACCTCCGCCGTACCATAAGTAGCTGTCTACATTCTGACCTAAAAGTGTAACTTCTTTGAAACCACGATTCCATAAATCCTGTATTTCCGATAGTATACTCTGGGGTTCACGGCTTCGTTCACGTCCGCGTGTGAATGGAACTACGCAAAAAGTGCACATATTGTCACAGCCCCTTGTAATGGATACAAATGCGGTAACACCATTACTCATCAATCTAACGGGAGAAATATCACCATAAGTTTCTTCTTTTGACAGGACTACGTTGATGGCATCTCTTCCGTCTTCAACTTCTTTTAAAAGATTAGGTAGGTCTTTATAGGCATCTGGACCGACAACCATGTCAACAATTTTTTCTTCATCAAGGAATTTTTCTTTTAAGCGCTCAGCCATACAGCCTAATACGCCCACTTTCATTCCGGGATTGACTTCACGTTTTACGGCATTGTATTTTTCAAGGCGTTTCCTTACGGTTTGTTCTGCTTTATCCCTGATGGAGCAGGTATTTACAAGAACTAGATCGGCTTCTTCTAAGATGGTTGTTGTATTATATCCTTCTTTGGTCATGATGGAGGCTACAATCTCGCTATCCGAGAAATTCATTGCACAACCATAGCTTTCTATAAATAGTTTTTTTGTGTTTTCGGGTTTTTGTTCAAGGACCAGGCTGGTTCCCTGTTTTTTTTCGTCAATTTCCTTTTCCATAGTATAATCTTCGCTTTGCGGGTATCAAAGATAATACTAAATTACAAAATATGACAAGATGGCAGAATGGTTTAACAAAAGATTAGCCCGAATTATTTCTGTAAAGCTCTACAGCTAATCAATTTTTTGTTGGAGAATATCTTTTGATATCTATTGCTTTATCCAAAGGTTTACCATTTTCAATAAAATCGTATAAATCAATTGCCATGGCAGGAGCAAGCATCACACCTCTGGTTCCCATACCGTTAAGAATATGTAGATTTTTATATGTCTGGTTTGTACCTAAAAGAGGTCTTCTGTCTTTAACTGTAGGACGTACTCCGGCTAAATGCTCAATGATTTCAAAATCACAATTTAAAATTTCCTTTATTCTGTCTATCAGTTCTTTTTTGCCTTCTTCAGTTGGTGTGTTTGTTTTATCATCCCAATTATAAGTAGCTCCAACCTTATAGCGGTTATTTCCAAGCGGAAGAATAAATATGCTGGTGTTGATTATTACATCCAAATTGAGGTCGTCCGCTTTGATAATAAACAATTCTCCTTTTGTACCATCTAAAGGGAGATAATTGAAGTAAGGATTGGAGTGCATTCCGAAGCCTTCTGCAAAAACAATATTTTTTGCTTCTATATTTTTGTAAGCAATATGGGTTTCGAAAATCTTTAGGGCATTATACTCAAATGAGCTTTCCACCAGCCAATTGTTTTTTTTCAAATACTGATGATACTGATTAAGAAGACTCATGGTGTCCACGTATCCTGTTTCAAGGACTTCTCCATAACCGTATGGAGAATCGATACCATTGTATTTTTTGTGTATAATTTTTGTAGACAGGAAAGGAGCTAAGTTAGGTTTGTCCGATGCTGCGAACCAATTATTCTGTTCTTCAACAGAAAAGAATTTCCTGTAGATGGGGATTTTGAAATCAAATTGTGTATTAAGCTTTTGTTCGATTGATTCGTAGAATTTATGGGCAATTTCAAGCTGGTGATTGGCATTCCAAACCTGACTGAATCTTTTTAATATCACAGGATTGTATAAACCACCGGCAATTTGCGTTGAATTTTGAGAATGGTTTTCAAATAGGATGAATTGTTTTTTGTGTTGCAAAAGTGTTTCTGCAAATGCAATACCTGATAATCCTGATCCTACAATTATATAATCCAGCATAGTTTAAGCTAAAAAAAACTCTCATCATTGTGATGAGAGTTTTATATTTTTTATGATAAATCTTTTAGTAATTCCACATGTCAGATTCAAAGTTACGAATCTTCTCTTTTACTCTTTCGGATTCTAAGAGCTGATTCTGAGCATTGTCTTTCATGTATTGTTGAATTTCCCTGTCGCCGTATACATTTTCTTCTTTGTAAATTTCTCCACTAAATCTGCGTGAATTAAGCAAATGATCAAATGTAATAGGCATAGCTGAGTTTTTGTCATTAAAAGCTTTGGCTTCATGTAATATATCCCTTATGGCCGGGAAGTATACCCAAAATAAATCAATAACGTCAGCATTGTCATTACCAGCATCTCTTGCTTCAGGAGTAACTGGACATAGGGCAATCAATCTGTATTTTAGTTCCCCCTGACGTTTGTCAAAATACCAATAACCTTTGATTTTGTAGCCAGATATATAGCTGGCATCCAATTCTTTTTTATTGATAAACTGAGGGTCTAATTTTTTTCTGCCAGATTTATAATCATCATAATAGTTATTTATCTCATCCTTACCAGCGTCGATAGTATCAATATAGGTAAACGAAGTTTCCATATCCTTAAATGTTTTCTTGGTATTGAAATAATCGTCAGCATATACTTCTGTAATTTTACCATTCTTAATGTTTTTTACCAATACATCGAATAAAGCTCTTCTGTCTTTGCCAACGAAATTGGTATCGATTGGGTAATAAAGAGGAAAATTAATCCTTTCATCAATATCAATAAACTCCCATATCGTTTTACCCATCAATACATCTCTGTCATGTACGTATCCGTATGGTAGCGGTTTGTCATTATCAGAAATCAACTGGGCAGGTGTTTTCTTTCCAATATCCGAAGGAGTTTTGGCATTCAACAAATTTGACTGTGCAAAAGCTGAAACGCTAATTGCAACTGCAAATACAACTGATAAAAGATTTTTAATTTTCATAATTATTATAATATAAGTTATTTAAGTAGGTTTCCTTTCAACTTAAATTATTATTGTATTTCGTAAATTACTGGTGCGGCAGTTTTAATGTCAATTGCAGCAGCACTTCCGACAATTTTAGATTTGATGTCAAATATTGATATCTGATCTCCTTTTTGGGCTCTTTGTAAAGCTGCTTTACATTGTGCATTTACTCTGTTTCCAGTAACTACAACTGCAGCCTGACCTGGTACTTTGAAACTAAATTTAGTTACTTCGAAGTTTAAGTCATATAAGAAGTCCTGTAATACCGCAGAGATTTGAGAAACTTCTAAACGTGATTTAGCACCTTTAATAATTCCAACTTGTCCTGCGATTGCACCTTGTGGAGCAGGGATATTCTTAATTCTGAACACTTTTCTGTCTGAAGCTGTCGTACCATCAGGCATTTTTGCATTTACAGAAACCGTAACTTCAGTTCCGTTACCTGGACTAAGGTTATAATGTCCTGGCCCTCCGGATTTAGTTAATCCTGGAGCAGATGCATTTACAAAGTTATCACCAATACCTGCGAATGAAATAGTCATTGGGTTTGGTAAACCTCTGTAGACTACGTTCATTTTGTCAGCAGAAATGGTTGCAGTTTTTGGGCGAGGTACAACAACGTATTTTCCTTCAAATTTCAAAGGCACCGGTTTTCCGTCTTCCATGAAAGAGAATGTACCATTAATGGTTTTTTCTCCAACACCACCTGCAGTCATCGAGATAACAGCTTGTCCGTTTTCAATTTTACCAGGTCCAGAGAAACTAGTAGGAACTGTATTTGCATCATATTTACCTAATACAACTTTACCTTTAACAGTTTCACCTTCAAAATATACGTTTTTCTCTAAAACAACCATTGCCTGGAAGTTTTTCAAAGAGGCAGCCTGAGCAATTGTATTACCAATTAAAGCATTGTAAATATCTTGCTCTGTTTGTTCAACATCATTCTGCATACT
>CAMFLD010000045.1 GCA_945957245.1 uncultured Flavobacterium sp.
ACCTATGCTTTTTGTAGATAATTATGTGTTTAGAGATTGGTTATACAGGGCGTTGGTATTCTTGGTTATTTCCTGTCCTTGTGCTTTAGTTATCAGTATTCCTTTGGGCTATTTTGGCGGAATTGGAGCAGCAAGTAAAAATGGGATTTTATTCAAAGGTTCAAGTTTTCTCGATATAATGGCATCCATTCAAGTCGTTGTTATGGATAAAACGGGAACACTAACTAAAGGCGTTTTCAAAGTTCAAAAAGTAGTAGCCGTTGATGTTTCAGAAACCGATTTAGTAAAATGGGTTGCATCACTTGAAACCAAATCAACACATCCAGTCGGAACAGCTATTATTGAACACGCAAAAGGAACTGAAAAAGAAGTAACTGTAACTGATGTAGAAGAAATAGCAGGACACGGACTAAAAGGGAAAGTGGACGGAAACGAAATTTTGGCAGGAAACATAAAATTGATGAAAAAATTCAATATCAGTTATGATGCAGAAATTGACAGCACCCCTTTTACAATTATTGTTATTGCAATCAATCAAAAGTATTCAGGTTACTTCTTAATTGCTGATGAAATCAAAGAAGATGCAAAACAAGCAATTGATAGCTTACACAAAGTAAATATCAAAACAGTAATGCTTTCGGGGGATAAACAAGCCGTTGTTAATGCAGTTGCAAAAGAGCTAAATATAGATTTTGCACACGGAGATTTATTGCCTGAAAACAAAGTAGAAAAAGTGCAAGAACTGAAATCTCAAAACCTAAAAATTGCTTTTGTTGGTGATGGTGTAAATGATGCGCCAGTTGTTGCCCTTGCTGATGCAGGAATTGCAATGGGCGGTTTAGGAAGCGATGCCACAATAGAAACAGCCGATATTGTAATTCAAAACGACCAACCTTATAAAATCTTTACATCTATCAATATTGGCAAAAAGACAAAACAAATTGTTTGGCAAAATATCGGTTTAGCATTTATTGTAAAAGCTGTTGTTTTGGTTCTTGGCGCAGGAGGATTAGCGACAATGTGGGAAGCCGTTTTTGCAGATGTTGGAGTAGCATTGTTGGCGATACTTAATGCGGTTAGAATTCAAAGGATTAAGTTTTAATTTAAACCATAAAACAGTTTTAGAATTGCTGAATAAATCAATACTGTATTATCTTTGAAAAGTATTGCAATGGCTTCTAATAATAGTTGCAATGATTAATCTTGATAATTGCAATGAAATAGAAAACCATTGCAATTTTAATCGCTTCAATTCTTGCAGGAACAATTGGTTTTATCTTTCTCAAATTACACTTAAAACACAAGTAGGAAATGACGAAACAACTTGACAATTATATTAAACACTTAAAAAGCTAAAGCAATAACGCATAAGAGCTGGTTTGCTGACATTTTAGAACAAAACTATGGTACAAAACGAACATACTCAAAGGCTAAACCAAGTTTTAGACTTATCGTGGGATATTTTTAAATCTCAATTTATTAACGGTAGACACGAAATTAATAAAGAAGCACCTTTCCAACATCATTTTGCTGATATAATTAACAAAGTGGGGAATTTATATTGCTTAACAAGAGAAGATGCTTTTTATACAGATTTAGAAACTAAGTTTTCTAATTTGAAATTTGAAAACAAACATAAGTATATTGATATAACTTGTGAGTTTTATAAAAAAAGTAAATGTGCGATAGAATTGAAATTCAAAAAAGAAAGTCAAGGAGCTCAAGACCACGGAAGAATTGATATTTTTCAAGACCTTGAAGCGGTAGAACTTGCCTGTAGAGAGGTTTTTGATATTGGGAAATTATATGTTATAACTGATAGCAAACCCTATGTAAACCAATCTATTCGAGGAGTTGGTACAATTTTTCCAACACACAATGGCTATAAAACCATTCCAAATTTACCTTATATTTCAACTTCAAAAGGCAGAGAAGACATTACAATTAGATTTGAAAATGAATATGAGTTTAATTGGGAAGAAATTCAAGGTTATTATTTTTTATCAATAACCGTTAGAAAAAAAAGCAATTAAAATAATAGGCTGTGAAAATTTTATTCAATAGTAAAACCTTATTAATGTCAAATTTATTCACTAACTATGTTATCAGATTCAGACATTATTGATGTTTAATTTCTACTTCCATGTACCTTATTTGTACCTCATTTCATTGAAGCTCTTTAAAATCAATAACTCATTATTTCTGTATTGGGAAATAGCGAATACAAATCATTAAAAATTAAAACAAAAAAAGGAACATAAACACCTTTAAAATTGTATGTATTCAAACTAAAGTGAGTTTTTCCTAAAAGAGTATTTAGTTAATTATTTAAAGACAAATGACTTTTGCTTTCTACTGTTTTTTCTTTGGTATTTTCATAATAATTCAAATTTAAAAAATTTTAAAACACTGTCTACTTTGACCCAAATCAGTCCACTTTTGCTGACAATTTACAAGTAATTTTCATTGAATGCTAAATTGATAATCAGTGACAGAATTTTAGTTAGACTTTAAAAGAGAAAGCACTCCGAGAAGTGCTTTCTGATGGTGGTATTTGATCTGAAAAATTATCTTTTGAAAATATCCCTGAATTGATACAATAAGCGTTCAAGTAACCGCAAATCATTAGTTACTATATCTGCACTTCCGCTCATTTCCTGCTGAAAGGTTATTTGTTTTTTATAAGAAGTTTTAAGTCCGTTTGTAAGCGATACATCAATCAATAAATTACCGTCTTTATCAGGTGTTAAGGAAATCGCTTTTATTTTTCCCTCAACCATTCCAAATTCCCTGTCCGGGTAATTGGCCAATCTAATATTAACTTTTTGCCCTACTTTTATCTTACCCGAGTTTTGTACCGGTGCTTTGACTTTTCCGATATACCCGTTTTCGTTATTGGGTATTATTGCAAAAACATTATCTCCTGCATTAACCGTCTGGTTTTCTGCCCAGAGTTGCAGATAGGAAACCGTACCATTAATTGAAGAGCGTAAAACATAATTCAGTTCCCAGTCTTTAATAGATTTTTTGAGGGCATAAAAAGCCTGCAAAAGATTCCGTTCTAAATTTACGTTTTCTTTATTCTCGTTAATCTGTGTCGTTTTACTGTTTTTGTTTAATTCGTTTAATGATGATTTTAATTGTGAAACGGTATTAAGTAAGTTTTTATAGTTTTTTTGCGCCTGTAAGTACTGTAAACGTTGTTTTTCTACTTCCTGAGTGGAGATTATTCCTTTTTTGTATAAAGTTTCGTGACGCTCTAAATCACTTTTCTGTAATTCAAGTTCATTTTGATTAATGCTTTTTTGTGATTCCAGTAAACTTAAACGTTCCTTAAGCTGGAGAGCTTCATAACTTTGTGCCGTTCCCTCCACTTTATAAGGTTGCAGTTTAGTGTTTAGTTCTGACAGACTATATTCTTTTTGAAATACAGCGAAACTGCTTTCTATGTCACCCAGTTGGGCATTTTTTAATTTTTCGAAAGGAAAAGTACTTTTGTTAATGTTGATAGTGTCAACGATATTTTTTAATAAAAAAACATCATTATAATTAGCTGTGTTTTCAATTACAGCCAGTGGGGCATTTTTAGAAATTATGGATTTATCTTTTATTAGCATCACTTCTATTTTACCGGAAGTATGAGCCACTAATTTTTGAGGCGGTACGTTAGTGGTAATTACAATTTGTGTTGAAATTATATCAGGATATTTAACTATCCAGCTAACAAAAAATAATAGTAACAGAATGCCTAAAATGACAAAAGAACCCCAACGGATTAACCAGTGTGGAACACGAGAAAGTATTTCCTGTACTTCTTCGCTTCTTAACTCAAAAGATGTGTTTTTATCTTCCATTCTAACTTCCTAATTGCAATTGATTCTTAACCAGTTTAAAATAACTGCCTTTTAAATTCACAAGTTCTTTGTGATTTCCAACTTCCACAATTTTACCTTTTTCTAAAACTACAATCTGGTCAGCATTCATAACAGTACTTAATCTGTGCGCAATAACCACCACCGTTTTGTTTTTAAAAAAAACATCCAGTTTTTCCATTATTTCCTTTTCATTATTAGCATCGAGGGCGGAAGTAGCCTCATCAAAAAATAACATTTCAGGATTCTTATAAACGGCTCTTGCAATAAGCAATCTTTGTTTTTGTCCGCTACTCATCCCAACACCTTCCATTCCGATTTTGGTATTATAGCCTAATGGATAATCTTCGATAAACTCTTTTATGTTAGCAACATCAGAAGCGTAAACTAATCGTTGCTTATCAATTATATCAACACCAATAGCAATATTATTGGCAATGGTATCACTAAAAATATAGCCTTCCTGCATTACGGAACCGATATGGCTTCTCCATGTTTTTTGTGCAATTGTTTTAAGTGGGGTTTTACCAAAAGAAATTTCTCCTTTAATTGGTTCATAAAACTTCAATAACAATTTCATCAAGGTTGTTTTACCACTTCCGCTTGTCCCAACTATTGCAGTTACTTTGTTGGCCGGAATAGTCAGGTTTAAATCTTCCAAGACCATTATATCAGTGCCTGTATACCTAAAAGATAAATCTTTGATTACAATATCCCCATTTTGAGGCAGCTCGTATACTTGGTTAAATTCCTGCTGGGTTTCATCCTCTTTTTCGTGTATCTCGGATAACCTTGCAAGTGATATTTTTGCATCCTGTGCTTCTCTGATAAAATTGATTAACTGTAAGACTGGGGCATTTAAACTTCCAACAATACTGCTGATTGCCATCATCATTCCTAATGTAATCTGTCCATCAATTACAAGCTTGGCGGATAAAAATATTATTATGATATTTTTTAATTCATTAATGAAATTAGAACCTATGGTTTGAGTTTGTTCTAAAACTAAGCCTTTCATTGAAACCTTGAATAGCCTTGCCTGAATGTATTCCCAACCCCACCGTTTTTGCTTTTCAGCATTGTGCAGTTTTATTTCCTGCATTCCGTTAATAAGTTCTATAACTTTGCTTTGTTCCTGCGAAACTTCAGAAAAGCGTTTATAATCGAGTTCTTTTCGTCTTTTCAGAAATATAGTAACCCAAAAGAAGTAGAGAATACTACCAAGAAAAAAGACAGCAAATATTTTAAGGTTATAATACGCAAGCACACCTCCCATAATAATCATATTGATAGCTGAGAATAAAACGCTTAATGAAGATGTAGTTAATATCTTTTCAATTCTGTGATGGTCGTTGATGCGTTGCATTATATCTCCAGTCATTCTGACATCAAAAAAGGAAATCGGGAGATTCATTAATTTGATGAAGAAATCGGAAATAAGGGAGATGTTAATCCGGGTTGAAAGATGTAGTAGCATCAAGCTTCTTATGAATTCCAAAGCAGTTCTGCCCAGGAATAAGAATAGCTGTGCAAAAAGAATCAGGTAAATAAAATGGATATTCTGATTTTGTATTCCTACATCAACAATACTTTGGGTCAAAAAAGGGAAGATCAGCTGAAGAACGCTGCCTGCCAAAAGCCCTATGGCTAATTGAACGACAAAGGAGCGATAGGGAATGAGGTACCTGAAAAGTAAACCGAAGCCGAATGATTTGTTGGTTTCTTTGTCAAATTCAGATTCCAGGAATTTGACTGTCGGTTCCAATAATAAAGCGATTCCTTCTTCGGTATTCTCATCAGCATTGGCTCCAATCCAGAATTTAAGGAATTCATCTTGCCCATACTCTATAAGGCCGTGGCCCGGATCTGAAATGTAATAAGTCCCTTTTTTTATTTTGTAGAGTACTACGTAGTGATTCTTATTCCAGTGGAGTATAGAGGGTAAAGGCGCTTCTCCAAGTTTTGCAAGGTTGATTTTAACACCAAGTGTCTTTAGGCCCATCTTCTCAGCCGCATCTGATAGGTTCAGCAGGCTGCTTCCTTCTCGTGTGGTTTCTGAAAGTTGCCTTAAGGTTTGTATGCTAAGGGTTTTTCCGTAGTGCTTTGCAATAATCTTTAAGCAGGTGGCACCACAGTCCTTAGAATCGGCTTGTTTGTAGTTTGGGAATTTTTTAGATATTCTCATTCAAAATTTCTTCATCTTCAAGTAATTCATCAATAAAATAGAAAATATCTTCTCTTTCATATTTGGTAGGAAATTGATAATTATTAATTAAAAACACAGGAGTAAAGGTCAATCCATAATTTCTATTTTCTCCAGCTAATGCCGTTATCTCGCTAATGTCAGTCTTTGTTGAGAAATTAGGATGCTTTTCAATGAACTTCTCTGCGTTGTTAATCTCATACCAAAGACTAATTGACTTGAGAAGAGCTTGTTCTCCTTCATTATCATAAATATTTTTAAAAACAGAAAGTATCGATTCCAAATTTTCATCTTGAAAATAGTTGAATCTTATTTGAGCGGAAATATCAGGGTATTTAATAATAAGTCTTTCTAAAATACTGTGTGCTTCTTTACAATATCCACAGAATGGATTTGTAATTAGAATAATATTAAGCTTCCCTTTTTTGTTCCCAAACCAAAAAATATTGCTTTTATTTTTAAAGTCGAAATTTTTTTCTAACAACTCTTTTCTAAAAATAGAGTAGTCTCTTTTAAATCGAGAGTTCTTAATATTTAAATTATAATATTCATTCTTCAGCTTCAGTATATCGTTGATGTGTTTTGTGCTAAAAAATACTGCTGTGAATACAAATAGTGAAATGGAAAGCATCTCGAAATTAAGGCCGATATTCGGAAACAAACTTGCAATAAATATTTGCCCTATTAGGATTGAAATAGTCAGCAGACAAACTTTACAAAATGCTTTTTCTATGAATATTTGAACAAACAAAGAATAAATAATAACAATAGCAGTTGAATAAGAAATTATTTTAAGAGAAAAAACATTTTGTGGGGTAAGCATACCCAATATGAATATGCTTAAAAAATATATTAAACTAAAATCAGATAGTTTCAAACCAAGGATATCGATTTTGTCAGATGCTATGATTTTTTTACAAGTATCAACTGTGTTAGAATTATTATTGGTGGTTACATTACATAGAGCATTTATAACAACTGATGCGACGCCAAACTTGCTATGGAATATTTCTAATGAAATAAGTACACCAGCTGAACTTAATAGATTAAACATAAACAAATTAACATCTCCCTTAATGTAGAAACACACCAAGACTGAGAGTACAAAGAATAACTTAACCCATCTATAGTCAAAATTCTTGGTATTTCCCACTTCTTCAGTAGTTTCAAAAAGCACTACAATATTCTCTGTATTATCGTATAATTGTTCAGTTGATAATTTTTCTTTTTCATGTGCATAAACAAAATAATCCTGATTTTGTCTCTCAACTACAGCATAAATGCCTTTATAAACTGCTAAAAATTCATTTGGTAATTCCTGCCAATTTTGCTTTTCTACTTCATAGGTGTCATTTTTTATTCCAAGAAAATTTAAGGTATCGCTAAATGCTAGTGCAGAAGGGTAGTTGGGATGCGATTGAAATTGAAATAAAAACTCTTCTTTAGAAATGTTAAGCTTATTATAGAAATCCATTTTTTTAATTCAGTCATTTAATCTTTTAAAAACTTTTCCATTTCTATTTCTGTCATCAATCCAACATGTGATTTTGTTACATTGTTATCATTATCAATTAGAACTATGTATGGAATGGAAGGGCTTAGTTGGAAAATGATTTCCATAGGCACATACTCTTCCGATTTTTCTTTTAAAATAAGTTGCTTCCACTGCATTTGCTCTTTTTCTAATGCTTTCTGCCATGGAGCATCGTTTTCATCAGTTGAGATAGAAATAAACTCGATATCATTTTTATATCGCGGATATAGCTTTTTAAGAGAAGGTATTTCCTGTCTGCAAGGCTCACACCAGCTAGCCCAGAAAACAACTAGGTGTTTTTTAAACTTTGAATCTAATACAGTTACATTTCTTCCATAATTATCTTTTAGTAAAGGAATTTTTATTTCCTTTTTACTAAATCTTATTTCATTATATTTTTTTAGGTTTTTAAAAGTGTCACTATCGACAATTTCACCTTTAAAAAGTTTTAAAAATAATGCTACTTGTTCAGATGTAAAGCTGTTTTTGTTATTGCTAATTTGATATAATAAATGAAAAGAATTAGGATATTCCTTTATTTTTGAAATTACTTTTTTGAAAGTATCACTGTTAATGTTGCTAAATAAATCACCATCAGTATTAAATAGTGCGTTAGTTTGATAACCAGCTAAAATTTTAGGGCAATTTACAAACTTAGTTTTGTCACCAAAGTTTATCCCAACTGGTGTGTTGTCTTCAAAGGAACACTTTATAGTTATACTTGAATCCGCCAAGAAAAATTGAGAATTATATCCGGCCTTATTGTATTTTGCGTTTGTTGAAAAACTAACAAATCTTAAGATTCCATTATTGTCAACATGTTTTAAGGTTAAATAGACTGGTTCTATTTTCTCATCATGAAATTTGTGAATTATTATAAATTTACCATTCAAAGTTTTAGCACTATCTATCTTTTTAATATAATTATCCTGACATAAATAAATGGTGCCATCAGGTAAATTGGATATGTTTCCATTAATTTCTATTTGATTTTGTTTGAGTGTACAGGAATAAAAAATCAAAATTGGGATGCTATAAATAATGTATTTTGAATTGCCAATTTTAAAAATTAACTCATACAAAATAGCCTTAAAATTTTTTAACATGGTATTTTTAAAGATTTGTTAAGTATAGATTTTTTTATATATAGAGAGACTAATTAGCCTCTCTATATGTTTTAGAAGATTAACATCTTGACTCTCCACCATTCGAAGATAAGTCATAGGCAATTCCATTACCTATGTTACAGAAAGAGATTGTTGAAGCCAAAATATACTCCCCAGGAGCTGCTAATGATCCTAAAGTATCACATGTTCCTGAGTAGGTTGTGTAAGTCCCATTGGCATTTTTGAAAGTAAGTGTACAGACTTTTTTTCCTCCAACAGTGTTCCTTAATTCTTCCCTTGAAAGTTTTTTAAAATTTTTCATAATTTTATTTTGATTAAATTTCACCTACTCACTTAAAGGCTTTTCGGTTTACTCCCACTATTTTTGGCCAAAATAATTTCTGCTTTAACTCATCTGTAATTTATTAATCAATATTCTTGATCAGGGTATAATGAATGAAACCTCCATTTTTCTTATTTATAACTTGGCATTCCAATTGTTTTACTTCTTTTATAAGTTTTGCTAGCTAAAAAGAAAGAGAATCTGAGACTTAAATCTTATCATTATAATGTTAATTGAATTGCGAACCTATGAAATAAAATCATCAATTTCAACACCCTTTTTTATAATAATCAAGAAATCCAAACAAACTCGTTGAAAACACATAAATAATCGTTTAAATGTGAATTTTATGCCTTTATTATGAGAAAGTTATTTATATTTTTTATGAAAAAAATCATAGTTGATATTGAAACGCACTTGTTTTAAACCTAATTTATGTTGTGTTTTTTCATTACCTTTCAAAATTCCTTAGACAAGATTTTCGGAATCATTACATAATTTTTCTTTAGAAATTTTAGCGGTTATATCATTAAATATTCATCATTTATCTCATTCAAACTTCAAATCTATAGTTTGTTAAAATTAACAACTTGCTATTTGTGTTTCGGAAATAGGTATAAACCTATCGCATTCTTCAGCAATTTTACACTTAATTAAATTGTAGCATTTCGTTTTAAATAATTTTGAATAGCTACAATTTTGTAGCAATCCGTTTTTAAAAAATATGGAATGCAACATGGAATTATTTTTTTTGAAACTTTATATAGCTGGGTTGTATTATAGTTATCAATAACAGATTCAAGGTTATAATAGAAAACCACCGTTTCCTTCTAAATCTTTAATCCGGCGAAAAAATTCAAAGTAATCCATTTGCAAAACTTCCAATATCCTAAAGAGTATACTGATGTCGAGTTTGGCCCTGCCATTCTCTATTCTTCCATAATAGCTTTGGGAAATGTTAAGTTTCATTGAAATAAACTCCTGAGAATAATTTTTCTCCAGTCTGATACTACGCAAAGTTTTTAAAACAAGATCTTCCACAATAACATATTTATAAAGGCAAAACAGCTTTTGCTCTTTGGTTTATTTTATAGTAGTGTGGGGCTATGCAAGAATAAACACTTTTTTATTATTGTAGAAGACTTATCTGAATTAATTTATACCATATAGGTATTATTTAGAACACTATGTATTAGCAGATAAATAAGAAGCTTGCTATTTTAGCATAAAGTGAATTTTTAATATTTTAAGCAAAAGTAAACTGTAAATTCAGTAATAAAATAATTAATGGGAGATAAATTATTGATGCTCCTTCCTTAAGTTTCACTGTTTTCGATTTTGTCTACAATTTATGGTGATTTTATTAAGGAGCAGTATTAAATGTTCTTACTCCCAGTTGTGTAGCCATTTGTAGTAGTATTTTTAAGATAAAAGATCAAAAATGAGAAAAACATTAAAAATCATTTTTTTTATATTCACTGGAATCTATCTTTACAGGTGGCTATGGCTGGTTACGATAGATTATGATTATATAACTCCCCTGTATTGGTTTTTTACTATTCCCTATTTGGTCTACGAATCAAGCCAACTTATAAAAGACGATAAAATAAATAATACACATGTTTTCAGAAACAGAATGATCATGATTATTGTTGCTGCTACAATTATGGCTCTAAGCTTAATTTATATGAATATAACACTACATATATAGTTTTACTTTTTCAAGTATTTAATAAATGCTCCAAAATCAAACATTTTGGAGCATTTATTTATTGTAACGGTTCTTAATTATATTCCTTTATGCTTGATTATAATTTTGAAGATGTAGCAACTCATTTATACAAATAATAAACCGCTACACAATTGTAGCCTTTCGTTTTTAGAAATTTTTAAACGCTACATTATTTCTTACCATAAATTATATTTTACTCCATAAAATAAAAAAGAATCGCATTTTGAGCATTTTTTTTATCTTTATAAACTGTTTACAGTTTAAAATTACTACCCTGATGAGTCTCAAAAGAAATTGGATCAAACTGTCTAAATGGTTTTTAACAAGACCCGACACGACCGGAACGCTGGTTTTTCTTTTGTTGCTTATGCTGGTAAGTTTTTTAGTAAAACTCCGTTATGATACCGTTCAGGAAAATCAGCAGCGTGAAATGTCGAACATTATTAATGTTGTGCAACAAAATTTTGAACAAATCCTCAAAACCAGCTATGTCACTACGTTAACTCTGGCCATGACCATAAACGACAAGGGCGAACCTGAGAATTTTGATAAGGTGGCTGCACAGCTGGTTAATTCCAATGCTTCTATTGACGCTCTGTCTCTTATACACATCTCCGAGCCCACGAGACCGAGGCTGATCTCGT
>CAMFLD010000046.1 GCA_945957245.1 uncultured Flavobacterium sp.
TTTAAGGAAGAAGTGCAGAAAACGTTACGCCGTCATGCTAAAGCCATCAACAAACACACCGAAAAAGGAACCTATTTCTTTGACTACGGAAATGCCTTCTTGCTGGAAGCGTCAAGATCCGGAGCCGATGTAATGTCAGATAACCCAAGCCTTGGACGCGAATTCAAATATCCAAGCTATGTACAGGATATCATGGGACCTATGTGTTTTGATTATGGATTTGGACCTTTCCGTTGGGTGTGTACTTCTGGTGACCCTGAAGATTTAGCAAAAACAGACAAAATTGCATGCGATGTTCTGGAAGAAATGATGAAAAATTCCCCTTCCGAAATCAAACAGCAAATGGCAGACAATATTCAATGGATTAAAGGTGCGCAGGAAAACAAATTGGTCGTAGGTTCACAAGCCCGAATTTTATATGCCGATGCGGAAGGCCGTATCAAAATTGCAGAAGCATTCAATCAGGCGATTGCCAGAGGCGAAATCGGTTATGTTGTCTTAGGCCGTGACCACCATGATGTTTCAGGAACAGATTCACCTTACAGGGAAACCTCCAACATTTATGACGGTTCCCGTTTTACTTCTGATATGGCTATACATAATGTCATAGGAGACAGTTTCCGGGGAGCTACCTGGGTTTCCATCCACAATGGCGGAGGTGTTGGCTGGGGTGAAGTGATCAACGGTGGATTTGGTATGGTTCTTGATGGTTCTGCTGATGCGTCAAGACGCTTAGAGTCAATGCTTTTTTGGGATGTCAACAATGGAATTTCAAGAAGGAACTGGGCTCGTAACGAAGGTGCAATTTTTGCAATAAAAAGAGCTATGGAGACGCAACCTTTATTGAAAGTTACCATCCCTAATAAGGTTGATGACGGCTTGTTGGATTTTTAGAGGATTGGATAATTAGACTTTAGGATAACTATCTGGTTTTTCAAAATGGAATAAGCCTTTGTTATTTGTAAAATCTAAAAAAAATTGAAAATATGAAAACAGTTAAATCTTTACCGTTACTACTTCTTATTCTAATTGTTTCTTCCTGTTCTTCTATCAGTGTGAATTCAGATTATGATAAGAAAGTAGACTTTGGCCCCTATAAAACTTTTGCCTTCCATAAGGCCGGGATTGACAAAGCGGAAATTTCTGATTTAGACAAAAAACGTATCCTTCGCTCTATCGACGAAGTGATGACCTCCAAAGGTTTTACCAAAAGTGACAATCCCGATTTACTGATTGCATTTTTCACTAAGGAAAGAGAACAGGTAAATGTAAACCAATACAGTGTAGGCTGGGGTTATGGATGGGGCTACGGATGGAATCCTTACCTATGGGGAGGCAACAATTATGTTTCAAGATATACGGAAGGAACATTGTATATTGACATCATTGATGCTAAGAAAAAAGAACTGATATGGCAGGGAGAAGGTCAGGGAGTTTTAACCAAAAATGTAGATAAAAAAGATGAAAAGGTTAAAGAGTTCGTATCCAAAATTCTGGAGCAGTATCCTCCAAAAAAATAATAACTAAGTTATCCTCAAAAGTGAACCGCAATGAAAGTTGCGGTTTTTTTAGCCCCGATAATTTGATATTAAGAGGAGCACTGCCAGTGGCAGTGAGGTATTTTTAGCTTTTCCTATTTTATACTAAACCTCAACGTAAACCCTGCTGTTATTAGCCCCGATAGTAACGGCATCCTTTTTCTTTTCAAGAAAAAGATATAGTGGATAGCGGGAAATAGCTCCTATAAACATAATTGCTTTTTATGATATTTATCACACTTCTTTCGGTTAAGATTTGTAAATTTACCCTCAACAACAACGAACTTTATACATGGAAACAGCATTTGAAAGCAACCCACTGATTGACAGGTTACCCAAGCATTTAAAGCAATTCATCAAGCCACAGGATTACGAAGATTATACTCCGATTAATCAGGCAGTTTGGCGTTATGTGATGCGTAAGAATGTGGATTATCTTTCAAAAGTAGCACATGATTCCTATCTGGATGGTTTAAAAAAAACCGGTTTGGAGGTAGACAATATTCCCAACATGTACGGAATGAACCGTATCCTGAAGGAAATTGGCTGGGCTGCCGTTGCTGTAGATGGTTTCATTCCGCCTAATGCGTTCATGGAATTTCAGGCTTATAATGTGTTGGTAATTGCTTCGGATATCCGTCAGTTGGAACATATTGAATATACTCCTGCTCCCGATATCATTCATGAGGGTGCCGGCCACGCTCCTATCATTGCTAATCCGGAATATGCTGAATACCTGCGCCGTTTTGGGGAAATAGGTTGTAAAGCCATCTCTTCTTCCCGTGATTACGAAATGTATGAAGCCATCCGTTTGCTTTCCATTTTAAAAGAAGCTGAAGGAACACCGCAGGAAGAAATTGAAGCGGCTGAAAAACAGGTGGACTTTTTACAGAATAACATGGGCGAGCTTTCCGAAATGGCCCGCATCCGTAACCTGCATTGGTGGACCGTAGAATATGGACTTATAGGAAGTGTTGAAAATCCAAAAATATACGGCGCCGGATTATTGTCTTCAATTGGGGAAAGTGCCTGGTGCATGACCGATGGTGTGAAGAAGATTCCTTATGATATTTCGGCGGCTGACCAAAGTTTTGATATTACTAAGCCACAACCTCAGCTCTATGTTACTCCTGATTTTGCTCATTTGAGTCTTGTTTTGGAAGAATTTGCCAATACCATGGCACTCAGAACCGGTGGTTTATCAAGTGTAAAAAAACTAATTCAGTCGAAGGCATTAGGAACAATAGAATTGAGTACAGGACTTCAGATTTCAGGAGTTTTTACAAATGTGATTGAGGAAGAAGGAAAACCTGTTTATATTCAGACTACCGGAAAAACTGCTTTGTCTTACCGTGAAAAAGAATTAGTAGGTCATGGTACCCAATACCATGCTGAAGGTTTTGGGTCGCCAATAGGAAAACTCAAAGGAATCAATTTGGCTATAGAGGACATGAGTCCCCGTGATTTACGTGCTTATGATATTTACGAAGCCGAAACGGTGACCCTTGAATTTGAAGGCAATATCACTGTTTCTGGTGAAATTATTACCGGTTCCCGCAACCTTCAGGGTGAAATTATTATTATCAGCTTTAAAAACTGTACGGTAAAACACAATGACACTATTTTGTTCCAGCCGGAATGGGGAACGTATGATATGGCTGTAGGCAAAAAGATAATCTCTGCTTTCTCCGGACCTGCAGATGTGAATAGTTTTGATATGATCAGCCACGTACCATCAAGTAAAACGATTAAAGCCAAAAAATCGGCGGAGCGTGAAGAGCTTGAAAACCTTTATAATGCAGTAAGACAAATAAGAGAGGAAAAAAATGCCCAGATTACGCTAAAAGAGGCTTTTGCATCTGTGACTGCCAACCATCCCAACGATTGGCTGTTAAGTGTTGAAATTGCAGAATTGGCGCATGATAAAGATGCTGATTTGTTAC
This sequence comes from uncultured Flavobacterium sp., assembly GCA_945957245.1. Classification (GTDB taxonomy): domain Bacteria; phylum Bacteroidota; class Bacteroidia; order Flavobacteriales; family Flavobacteriaceae; genus Flavobacterium. The sequence continues at coordinate 3,482 of CAMFLD010000046.1, forward strand.
AAAAAACATTAAATCATCTGGAAAGTGTTAAGCTGAGACGTCCTGAAATTGCCCATTTGATTTCCGGCGGACTGGAATTGATTTTTAAAGGAGAATTGGTCTAGTTCCGATTCCTAAGATATAGTTTAAAGCCTCATTTCGTTGAAATGAGGCTTTTGTTTTTGCTTTAGGCTAAGAAAACGGCACGTCCTGCCAGCCCCGACAGGAGCGACTACCGTGTAGTGCGGATGGCGGGAGGTTTGGTGAAAAGAGCCGGATATTTTTGCTGCCAAATAAAAAAACCATCCCGTCCTGAGAGGGGATGGCTTTCAAAAAATATAAAAAAACTACTAACTTATTTCTTGATTACTTTAATCGTTTTAACAGCGCTGTCTACCATTACCTGAACCATATAAGTTCCGGTTGGGTAATTTGACATGTCTATTTTCGTCTCAGTATTATTGACATTCATCGTAGTTAGAATTCTGCCCAGCATGTCTGCTACTTTAATACCTGATATTATTTGGGTATTTGAAATGGTCAGCATATCAGTCACAGGATTTGGATACCATTTCATGTTATTGATCACAAATTCTTCTGTTCCAAGACAAGAACCTAAAGTAGCGGTTACGGCGAGTCTTGTAGGACTTTCGCAGGTTCCGTTATTTTGTGATGCATAATAGGTAGTTCCTGAAACCAATGGCGCATTGTTAGGCACCACTGTTCCTCCCGTAGCGGCTGTATACCAAACGATATTAGAGCCACTTGTGATTACCAACAATCCAACAGTTTCACCGGCACAGAATTGCTGATTTGCATTTCCACTTGGGGCACTTACATAATTTACAGATGCAGTCACCGGAATTCTTGACGATGTACAGGTTCCGTTAGTAACCTCAACATAATAAGTTGTGGAACTACTCAATGACGGTGTGGTAAAAGTAGTACCTGTTGCCAATATTGTACCTCCTGTTGCTGCCGCATACCAATTGAGCGTACCTCCTGTAGCTGAAGCACTTAAAGTAAGCACTCCGGCATCACAACGGCTAGCCGGCGTGGTTGATGTAATGGTTTGTGCAATATCTATAGTAGCATTAACAGCCGTTCTGGTCGATGTACAGGTTCCGTTAGTAGCCTCAACATAGTAAGTAGTTGAACTTGCTATATTAGGTGTATTGAATGTTGTTCCTGTACCCAAGGCTGTTCCTCCTGTGGCAACACCATACCAAACTAATGTACCTGCACTTGAAGCAGCGCTTAATTGCACTGAACCCGTTCCGCAACGGCTTGCCGGTGTTGTTGATGTAACTGCCGGGATAGCATTAATAGTAGCTGTTACCGGAGTTCTGACTGCTGATGTGCAGCTTCCGTTTACTGCTTCTACGTAATAGGTTGTGGTCCCAGTTAAACTTGGAGTAACAAAGTTGCTTCCTGTAAAGACCAGATTACCACCATTTGCTGCATCGTACCAATTGATGGTTCCATTAGTATAAGTAGCTGTCAGCGTTACCACACCCGTACCACATCTTGATGCTCCATTGGAAGACACTAATGAAGGTGTTTGGTTTACAGTAACTAATACCGGTACTCTTGGCGATTGGCATGATCCATCTGTAGCCTGTACGTAGAATGTAGCAGAAGTATTCAAGTTTGTTAACGAATAGGTACTGCCAGTCCCTTGAACTATGCCTCCTGTAGCCACATTATACCACGCAAGAGTTCCTGCACTTGTTGTTGCTGCAACGGTAAAGGTTGCTCCACTACAAATAGTATCCGGCGTGGTTGATGTGATTGTTGGAGAAGTATTTACTGTAGCAACAACCGGAATTCTTGTTGACGTACAACTTCCGTTTACGGATTCAGCATAATAGGTTGTTGTTGTAGAAATACTTGGTGTTGTAAATGACGTACCTGTTCCCAATGCCGTTCCTCCCGATGCATTGGCATACCAACTAATCGTTCCTACATTCGTTGAAGCTGCTAATGCAACTGTTCCGGTATCACAACGACTGGCTGCAGTTCCGGTAACTGTCGGCATAACATACATTGTTGCCAACACAGAAACCCTTGGTGAGGTGCAACTTGCTGTTGAAGCTTCCAGATAGAAAAGCTGATTACCACTTAACGTCGGTGTTGTAAAACTGGTTCCAGTTCCCAAACTAGTACCTCCTGAAGACGCCGAATACCAATTTAAAGTTCCTGCACTAGCTGTAGCTCCCAGTGTAACTGTCCCTACATCACAACGACTGGCTGGTGTTGTGGCAGTGATTGTTGGTGTAGTATTTACAGTTGCTACAACGGCTGTTCTTGGCGACGCACATCCTCCCGAAGAGGCTTCAACATAATAGGTTGTAGTAGCACTTATTGAAGGTGTCACAAAATTATTAGTAGTGGCCAATGCTGAACCTCCTGTTGCTGCGGAATACCAAATGGTACTTCCTGCGCTGGAAGTTGCATTGAGGGTAACTGAACCCACATCACAGCGGCTTGCCGGAGTTGTGGAAGTAATAGTTGGCGTATTATTTACGGTAGCGATAACGGCTACCCTAGTCGAATTACAGCTATTATTGGACGCTTCTACATAGTACGTTGTTGTGCCTGTTATTGATGGAGTTGTAAAACTTGTTCCGGTTCCAAGAGGTGTTCCTCCTGATGCAACAGCATACCAATTTAAGGTTCCTGCTGAAGCAGTGGCTCCCAGAGTTACTGTTCCTGTATCACAACGACTGGCTGGAGTTGTTGCTGTAACCGTTGGATAAGCTGTAACCGTTATCATATTGGAAACCGTTTTGGTATCCTGTCCATTAAAGTTAACTGCTTGTAGTGTTACGGTATAAGTACCTGCGGTATTATAAACCACGGTTGGATTTTGTACCGTTGAACTATTTGGTGTACCTCCGGGGAATGTCCATGTCCATGCTCCCGGAACGTTGGTTGAAGTATCTGTAAATGTTACTGACTGTCCTACACAAATTGATGTAGCAGAAGCTGTAAAATTAGCAACCGGTGGCTGAGTCGGACAAACTGGCGCTGTCTTATCTAAAGAATATCCGTCTCCATTTCCTCCAAAGTAAGCATAAAAATGTGGCGGAAACGAGCATGTAACCGTGCTTGTAGTTTCTGAAGAAGCTCCATCTGAATTTCCACCCATATAAGCAAAAAACTGAGCCGGGAGTCCACAGACTGTAGTACTTATTGTTTCAGAAGAGGCTCCATCGGCCAAACCACCCATATAGGGATAGAATTGAGCCGGCGGTGCACTACATGATGTATTATTAACTAAATCTACTGAACTTCCATCACTGCTTCCTCCCAAATAAGCGTAAAAATGTATTGGTAAAGAGCAGGAATTCGGACTTAATTTATCAGTGGCTGAACCATCGGAATTTCCTCCCGAATACTGCGCATGTACTGAAATAGCAGTCAATAAAAAAGTTAAGAATACAACTATATGATATTTAGTTGTTTTCATCTAATTTGATTTTAAATTTGTTAAATAATTAATTCAATTATTCACATAAAGTGAACTATTGCAATCAAAATTAGATGCTATCTTACACCACGGCCTCCCTGATTGAAAGCTCTGGCTGCTGAAGCACTTGTAGCTGAACCTCTGTCTGAAGTTCTCAAATAAGAGGCTAAATTACTGTAATCCCCACCTCTGTAACCACTTCCTGTCGCAGTTGATGGTGATGGCCATGTAGCCTGATTAGCTTCTCCGGTAGTAGTTAATGAACCATCTCCATTAGTTCCTGTATAAGCTGTCCCTGATGCATTTCCAACTGTTACAACTCTTTCCCATAGATTTCCTGACATTTCCATAGCTCCATAATAAGCTGCTCCTGCTGAAGCCCGTCCTGAACTGCCTGTAGCAAAAATTCCACATTTAGCCGGTCCGTAAGCAGTACTTGAAGAGCTTAAACCATACATACACAAACCATTAACTATGGAAGTATATGATTCATTGGCTTTTAGCTGATTGGTCAATATGTTACTGGTAACCTGAGCGAGTTCGGTAGTTCCCCAGGCATACTCTCCGGCTACCCTTGCAACAGTTCCTCTGCATACTTTTTCATATTCCATTTCGGTCATCGGACGCAGAGCTGCCCAATCTAAATAAGCTGATAAGTCTGCCCAGCTTAGACCGCTACAAGCTATATTTTGTCCATCATCACTATTATTTTCTACACCTGCTGTTGCATCACAGGCATAAACTGCCGGCAAAGTATTATTGTTCCCCGGTACAGAAATCCTGATTCCGTTTCTATAATAATATCCGGCATACATTGCATAGGTTCCTGCTGCACTGATTGGATCATTAACCGTTCTTGTTTTTTGCTGATCATAGGTCAAAGAATTAAGGAAATCAACATATTGTTCTTCCGAAATTTCATACTTCATACAATAAAAAGAATTGTACCCCATTGGAAAAGTTGAAGGTACAGCCAATGCTGCTCCACCTATTGTTGCTGCTGATAAGCCTGATGATTGTGATGTTGCGCTTATTGAAATACTGTTAAATGTAGAGGCACTGGTACCATCTCCTAAATCAAATGCTCCCTGAGGGACATTTACCATTTCTATTCCAAAAACTTTATAGTTATAAGTTCCGGCAGGAATTGTCATTTTTAAGGTTACTGCTGTTGCAGGGATGTTTCCGCCTCCTAAGGCACTTCTTCTGATAAATACTCCTTTGCCGTCAGTTACAGGGTCTACCTGAAGTGGTGACGAAGTTGAATGGTCTGAAGCGGTAGTGCTTAGTCCTGCATGAGTCCAAAGACGGGTATTACAATCCTGGTATTTTACAAAAACCCAAACGGCATCCCAGTTTGCCGGTGCTATACTGGCATTCCAGCTATTGTCCCAACTAATTGTGAAGGTTATATCAGAACCTGACACCGAAGTTCCTGTAATTTGAAGGTTATTAGCCTTAGCATTAAATCCCAAAACTAAAAGCAGTAGGGTAAATGCGAATTTCGAAAAATAATTTTTTGATTTCATTGTAGAGATTTTTAAAAGTTATAAGGCAAATGTATATTGCACACATAAGCAAAAAAATACGGCACTTGTCGTATTTATGCGTTACGTCAACAATTAAAAATCAATAAGATGGAATTGAAAAAATTGCAATAACGGCTCAAATCAGGTTATTGTTTCTGGCTTTTTGGATAGCTTCGAGTTTGTTATGAACCTGCAGTTTGGTATAGATGTTTTCTATATGTTTCCTGACTGTTGATGGAGAAAGGAAAAGATTTTCGGCAATAACATTATAATTCAGCCCTTTGCTCAATTGTTCGAGTACCTCTACTTCCCTGCCGGTAAGCTTGATTTCCTCTTCTGATTTATGTTCAAAATTTACCGGATTACGCAATAACTTCAATGTTTTGAGCGCTATGGAAGGATTCATGGCTGCCCCTCCATTGAGGGTTTCCATAATCCCCTGATAAAGTTCATTAGGGTTTACTTCTTTCAGCAGGTAACCATCAGCTCCCGCCTTTATGGCATTGAAAATATTTTCATCATTATCAAAAACTGTAAGCATGATAATCTTGATTTGCGGGCATTTTGATTTAATAATTTTTGTGGCTTCTATCCCGTTGCATTCAGGCATTTCGATATCCATCAATATCAGATCAATGTTTTTGTTCTTTTCGAGCTTTTGCTGCAAATCATTACCATCAATGGCAGTAAATTTTAATATCAAATCATCAAAAAAAGACAGTTTTTCGGCTATTGCTTTCTGCAAAAAAACATTATCATCAACAATTGCTATACGTACTGACATGATCTAGATGGTTTTAAAATGTAATGAAACGGTGGTTCCTATTTGCTTCTGTGAAGTTACTGAAATTTTCCCATTAATCTCTTTAGCTCTTTTCCTGAGATTATTTAATCCGTTGCCCAAATTGATATTGTCATAATCAAATCCCAACCCGTTGTCGATGATTTCTATTTCGTAACCATTATCATCCTTATTTACTGTGACAATAACCTTATTCGCCTGTGCATGTTTTAATGCATTATTGATAGCTTCCTGGATAATACGGTAAATATTCATTCCCTCCACGGAAGTAAATACTACTGCATCAAAATCACCACGGCATAAAAATTCAAAATCAATTCCCTGAGAAGCTATTTTAGCATTTTCAATAAAATTGGAAATCCGGGTTTTCAAATCCTCAAAATTGATGGTATCCTTGTTCATAGCCCAAATAGTGTCCCGAAGCTCGTAAATGGTTTCTCTGGTAAAATCACTAATGCCGTTAAGTTTGTTTTGAAGCTTCTCATCTTCTATTCTGAAACCGTATTTAAGGTTATCCAGAGATGAAATGATAAAAGTAAGCTGTGCTCCAATATTGTCATGTAGATCCCTTGAAATGCGGAGGCGCTGCTCCTGAAGTTTATTTTGGGTTTCTATTTTTAATAAAGCATCTTTAAGTTCATTTTCCTTTTGAAGCTGTATGGTTTTTTGCTTCTGCCTGTTATATAAGATGAAGCCCAATAAAATTGTAAAAACCGTAAGGGCAAATCCTCCTAAGATCCAGATGTTTTTCTCTGCCAATTGGGCTCGCTGCAAGAGGATTTCCTTTTCTTTCTGTTCGGTTTGGTATTCCGTATCCAATTGGGCCTGTTTGGAGCGAATATCTAAATTCAGAATGCTGTCTTTATACATTACATGATTCTTATAATTCTCGAGTGCATTCTTGAAATCTCTCTCCCTTTCATACACTTCCGATAAACCCTGATAATTGTCCTGTAATAGTGACGGGAATTTATTTTTACGACTCCATGACACCGCCTGATTGAAATAATTTATAGCTTCTTTATCGTTGCCGGTTTCTTTAAAGAAATACGCATAATAATTTAGGTTTTCTCCGATTCCATATACATCATTAATCTTTATCCGGATTTGGTAAGCGTAATCCAAAAGCTTTTTGGCTTCGGCTATCTTGTGCTGCATCAGCTTAATTATGGCTATTTTATTGGCACTATACGGAATCCCTATTTGGTCATTGCCTTTTTGCTTTAAGCTCATCGATTTATTGTAAAAAAACAAAGCGCTGTCAAGTTCGTTCTTCATCTCCTTGAGCACTCCGTAATTGTCGTAAATGGCTCTCAGCTCATACTCATCCTTGTTGGCTTCGGCAAGCTTCATTCCTTTTTGCATGGTTTTAACTGCCAATTCCATGTTGCGTGTTTTGAGTTGGTAGCCATATTCGGCATAAGCATGTGCCAATTTACTTTTCATGCCCAGATTTTCATACCATCGAATGGCATGAAGCATACAATCGGTATTTTTATCGTATTTGCCATTGATGTAGTAGACCAAACCAAGATTGGCATAAGAATCGGCTATACCCTGCGGATATCTGATCTTTTGTGCGTTTTCCAGATTTTTAGTAAACCATTGTATTGATTTTGAAGTATTGGCAACTTTGGTATCATACTGAAGGTTGTTGATGGAATCGATTTGCTTTTTTGAAACTGTTTGCCCCAAGGCGCTAACGCTTTTAAATATTAAAAGGGCACTGGTTAGCATTATGATTACTCTGGCAGTTTTCATCCGGAAATGTTTTATTGACCAAGTTATAAAAAAAGCCCCTTCCAAACTAAGTTGATATTGCTCGACAAAAGTTTAGTTTGAAAAGGACTTAAAAACAAAAGATTGTTTTTGATTTCAAAATCAATACCACTTGACAGTTACAAATGTGATGACATTTAGAACCAAAAAAAATACGGCAAATGCCGTATTTCAAAACCATATCTTGAGATGACAATCTATTTTATGGGCATTCGAAAGGTTATATTAGTTCCCTCTTCTTCTTTAGATTGGAGTTCCATGGCCCCATTACCTGTCTCTTATACACATCTGACGCTGCCGACGATATGCAGTGGGTAGAT
>CAMFLD010000047.1 GCA_945957245.1 uncultured Flavobacterium sp.
AAGAAATTGTATTGACATTGATTCCAAAATCATTGAAAACACAATTATATAAAGCAGTAAGAGATTCATTTGCATCAGAACACGGAGCGCGTATGACAGCAATGCACAAAGCTACCGATAACGCAACCGAGTTGAGAAACCAATTGAAACTAACTTACAACAAAGCACGTCAGGCGGCCATTACAAACGAGATCTTAGAGATCGTTGGTGGAGCAGAAGCTTTGAAAGGATAATTCTTAATTCACAATATTAAAAAGAGCCAACATTTGTTGGCTCTTTTTTTTTGGAATGAATATTATAGCTACTTTTGTTCTGTACAATAATCGTATTCTCATTGAGCCTTTATAAAAATCTTTTCAAGCAAACCCTAATTTACGGACTAGCCACAGTATTCCCCCGGATAATAAGCTTTATCCTTAATCCGTTATATGTGGTTTACCTGCCGGATAGAGGCAAAATGGGTGAAGTTTCCATTATTTTTTCGTACCTGGTTTTTTTCAATGTGGTACTGTCCTACGGAATGGAAACGGCCTTCTTCCGCTTTTATAATACCGAAGAAAATAAAAAAAGTGTCATCTCAACTTCTACCATTTCACTATTTTGGTCTTCCCTGGGATTTCTGGTTCTTGGCCTCGTATTTCGCAATACGCTAGCAGATTGGTCAGGGATAAAAGCAGAATACATTACTTACACCGTCTGGATTCTGACTTTGGATGCCCTTGCTATAATTCCGTTTTCTAAGCTCCGTGCGGAAAGAAAGCCTATAAAATATGCTGCCATAAAAATGGGAAATGTTACGGTAAACCTATTGCTGACATTATTCTTTCTGGCGATATTACCCAAGTTGGTTGCCTTGAACCCCAATGGGATTTTCAGTATAATCTATTTTGAAAACTATCAAATAGGATACATTTTCATTTCACTGTTAATGGCTAGTTTAGCTACATTGGTTGTCCTCATTCCGAATTATACCAAAATTGCATGGACTTTTGATAAAGTACTTTGGAAAAAAATGATGACTTATGGCTTGCCAATTCTTTTTGCCGGAATCGCCTTTGCCATTAATGAGCATTTTGACAAAATCCTTTTAGATTGGATGCATGTTCCCAAAGCAGATATCGGAGCCTATTCTGCCTGTTATAAAATAGGAATGTTTATGGTGCTTTTCAGGACAGCCTATACATTAGGAATAGAACCCTTCTTTTTTAGTCATGCGGCAAATGAAAATGCACAGCAAACCTACGCCACGATTACCAAGTATTTTGTGATTTTTGGTTCGTTTATCTGCCTGTTTGTAATTGTATTTATCGATTTACTGAAACAGCCTCTGGTACCGAGGGCAGAATATTGGTATGCTATAAAAGTAGTCCCGCTGATTGTTTTGGCTAATTTCTTTTTGGGGATTTATACCAATCTTTCCGTTTGGTATAAACTGATTGACAGAACTAAAGTCGGAGCCTATATTTCTCTGGTCGGAGCAGCAATTACTTTAATTCTGAACTGGCTTTTAATTCCATCAATGAGTTATTATGGATCGGCAATTGCAACTATTGCAGCTTATGGAAGTATGATGGTCATTTCCTATAAAATGGGACAAAAGCACTATCCCATTCCCTATGATTTCAACAAAATTTTTAGCTATCTGGGATTATCTATTCTATTCTCCGCTGTATCATTTTACATTCCTTCCTTAAGGGAAAACTATCTGGTAAAATTTGCTTTGCTTGCTTTGTTTTTGTACTTCATCTACTATAGTGAAAAAGAGACATTACTCAGAATCATAAAAAGAAAACCAAAACAATGACAATTAAAATAATTAATAAATCACAACACGATTTGCCTAACTACGAAACCATCGCCTCAGCAGGTATGGATTTAAGAGCAAATCTAACCGAACCAATTGAACTCAAACCTCTGGAAAGAGCTATTGTTAAAACCGGGCTTTTCATTGAGCTTCCAATAGGTTATGAAGCACAGGTACGACCAAGAAGCGGATTGGCTGCAAAAAAAGGAATAACTGTACTAAATTCACCAGGAACGGTAGATGCGGATTACCGTGGGGAAATTGGAGTGATTTTAGTAAATTTATCCAATGAAAATTTTATCGTCCAAAATGGCGAACGTATAGCACAATTAGTCATTGCCAAACACGAAAGAGCAGAATGGGTTTCTGTTGATATGCTTTCAGAAACATCCCGGGGAGAAGGTGGATTTGGAAGTACCGGAGTGAAATAGTACCTTGTAGTAAACAAAAGATAATTTAAAATTCAAAATTTATAATTCAGAATAAATGAAGATAATTGTTCCAATGGCCGGACGTGGTTCCAGACTCAGACCACATACTTTAACCATTCCAAAACCATTAATACCCATTGCAGGAAAACCAATTGTACACAGACTGGTAGAAGATATAGCAGGAGTAATCAATCAGCCAATTGATGAAGTTGCCTTTATTATCCATGAAAGTTTTGGTAAAAAGGTAGAAGAAGATTTGATTGCCATTGCCCAAAAATTAGGAGCGAAAGGAACCATTTATTATCAAAACGAAGCATTGGGAACAGGTCATGCTATAATGTGTGCTAAAGATTCTCTGGATGGTCCAGCTGTGATTGCTTATGCAGATACACTCATCCGTGCAGATTTTGATTTAGATAAGACTGCAGATAGCGTTATTTGGGTAAAACAGGTAGACAAACCGGAAGCTTTTGGTGTGATCAACCTAAACGAAAATAATGAAATCGTAGAACTTGTTGAAAAGCCTAAAGAATTTGTTTCCGATTTAGCAGTAATCGGAATATACTATTTTAAGGAAATTTCCGTTCTAAGAAATGAGCTTCAGGCAGTTCTAGATAACAATATTATCCACGGAGGCGAATATCAGATTAATGATGGTATTAAACAAATGATGGCAAAAGGCATGAAATTTGTGCCGGGGAAAGTAGACGAATGGATGGATTGTGGTAACAAAGATGTAACTGTTGATACCAATTCGAGGATGTTAGGCTTCCTGCACAATGACGGAGAACATTTGATCGATTACGGCGTTAAGCAGGAAAACGCAACTATCATCCCACCATGTTACATTGGTGAAGATGTGGTTTTGATTAATGCGACCATAGGCCCAAATGTTTCGCTTGGCAGAGGGACACATGTTACAGATTCAACAATTAAAAATAGTCTGATACAAACACATGCACATATTAAAAATGCCAATCTTGATAATGCTATGATTGGAAACCATGTGAATTTTGATGGTAATTTTACAAGCATCAGCATCGGAGATTACTCAACTTTAGAATAGTATGGGATTTTGGAAAAGTATTTTAGGAGGGAATGAAGATAAGGGAGCAAAGAAATTGCAGCCTGAAGACTTCTATACCACTGAAATCAATGATAAAACAATTAAAGTTTTACATCCAAAAAGAGAAACAGAAGAAATTGACTGGGAAGAGATTGAAGAAATAAAAATCATAACGACTGATGAAGGTCCTTTTTTACCGGATGTTTGGCTAATATTAATGGGAAAAAACAACAAAGGTTGCTCTATACCTCAAGGTTCGGCAGGCTGGACAAAAGTTTATGATATTGTTTCAAAATATGAAGGGTTTAATTTTGATAAAGTAATTGAATCAGCAACGAGTACAGAAAACAAAGTCTTTGATATCTGGAATAAAAAATGAAAAAGTTAAAAATTTATAGTCTGTTGCTAGGGATGTTTTTCATCCCCAACCTGCTTTTGGCTCAGGATGAACCAAAGGAAGTCGTGACTTTAGATGACGGATTTCAGGATTTGTTTTACGAAGCAATTCAGCAACGCAGTATCGAAAATTACGACAAGGCACTACAGGCTCTGGAAAAAGGCAAAGTAATTGAACCGGATAATCCAGTGGTATATTTTGAGTTTGGGAAAAATTATCTGGCACTAAAACAGTATAAAGACGCTTATGATAATTTCGAAAAAGTGACCAAAATGGATCCTAAAAACCGTTGGGCATGGGTTGGGATGTACGATGTTTGTTATGAAACCAAAGATTACAATAAGGCCATTCCTATTGTCGAAAAACTGGTAGCATTTAAGGAAGATTACAAAGAAGACCTGACTTCGCTTTATATGAATACCCAACAGTTTGACAAAGCACTTACATTAATAAACGAGCTCAATGAAAAGTTTGGTAAGTCAGATAAAAGGGAACTTTACAAAGCAGACATACTTCGGGATCCAAAATACCAGTCTTCTGAGAAATTCAACCTGCTCGAACAAATTAAAAAATTTCCAAAAGAAGAATCTAATTATGTTTCGCTGATTTTTCTTTACTCACAAAGCAATCAGGAAGATAAAGCCTTAGAGATTGCTCAGAAACTTGAAAAGGAAATACCAACCTCCGATTGGGCAAAGGTAAGCCAGTTCAAAAATTATTTGAATAATAATGATGGAGACAATGCCGTTAAAGCCATGAACATTGTATTTCCAAGCCAGAAGATAGATTCAAAAATCAAACACAGGATGCTAAATGAATTCCTGATTTTTACCAAAAATAACCCAAAATACGAACCGGATTTGGACAAGGCAATTTCTTATTTTGATAATGATAAGGAAGTAAAAGTGGCCAAGGAAATAGGTAAATTTTATTACACAAAATCCAATTGGCCCAAAGCCATCAAGTATTTTGAAATGCATCTTAAAAATACTGATGACGACGTGGAAGCGCAGATTTTGTTGATGCAGTCCTATACCGGAAACAACCAGTTTGATGTTTTGGCTAAAAAAGCGGATGAGTTGACACAGATTTTTCCAACACAGCCACAATTTTATTACTACGCAGGGTTGGCAAACAATCAGCTTAAAAATTATAAAAAAGCAGTGTCGTTTTTAGAATCCGGAATTGATTTTGTAGTAAATGATGAAGAGCTTGAAACCAATTTCAACATCCAATTAGGCGAGGCCTATAGCGCCTTAGGAGATTCAGCCAAAAAAGAAAAATATTTTAAAAAAGCCAACGAACTGATTAATAAGCAAAAGAAATAATGAAAAAAGGATTCTGTATTTTGATGGTAATCTTCTTGGCATCCTGCAAATCTAAAGCAGTATTTGTAGATACTAAAGCACCGGCAGCTGTGGTTAAAACTGACAGTATGGCTTTGACATCTGAAAAAATCATTCAAAAACACTACAATAATAAAACCGATTTTTCAACCTTATACATACGCTCAAGTGCCAAGTATAAGCATGAAGATGATTCACAAAGTGTAACCGCTGAGATTAAGATAAAAAAAGGCGAACAGATTTTGGTAAGCATACGTGTTTTGGGGATAACAATGGCAAAAGCCCTTATTACACCCCAAACAGTTAGATATTATGAAAAGATTAACGGAACTTTTTTCGAAGGGGATTATGAAGCCCTCAGCCAATGGCTCGGAACCGATTTGGATTTTGCCAAAATCCAAAACATGCTGATTGGACAGCCTATTGACGATTTAACCAAAGGAAAGTACACCTTCACGGAAACAGATAAATTTTATAAGCTCAATACAACAGAAGACAAAACAGAAAAAGCCTTTTCCTTTGAAGCAGAACATTTTTTACTGAAAAAGCAGGAAATCAACCAACCGGAAAAGGAACGCAATTTTGAAGCCAATTATCCTAATTTTCAGGAATTTGCATCTGCCATTTTACCGGCAGCTCTTACGATTAATGCTTTCCAGAAAAATGGGAAAACAACGATTATCATTGATTATAATTCGGTTACATTCAACGAGGATCTTACTTTTCCATATAGTGTTCCGGAAGGATATGACCAAATTTTTATAAAATAGAACAGCCAAATCAAGAGAAAATGCCAAAATTCGTTTTACCCTTTTTAGTATTCTTTTGCTTCACAACTAAGATGTGGAGCCAACCAACTCAGGAACAATTGGAAGAGCGTAAAGCCAAAATCCAAATGGAAATTCAGGAGAAAGAACAGCAGTTAAAATCGGTGAAAAGCAAGGAGAAATCGGTGCTTACGCAAATGTCAATCCAAAAGGAAAAAATAGGATTAAAGGAAACTCTAATTAAAACCACCGAAAAGCAAACCAAACTGCTCAATAACGACATCTATGTCAACCAGCTAAAAATAAATCAATTAAATAAAGATTTAGAACTGCTGCGAAAAGATTATGCAGCCATGATACTCAAATCCTACAAAAGCCGTTCAGAGCAAAGTAGGGCAATGTTTTTACTCTCATCCGAGAACTTCCTTCAGGCTTACAAAAGAGCACAGTATATGAAACAATATGCAAGCTATAGAAAAATGCAGGGTCAGGAAATCGAAGGAAAAGCCAAGGAGTTGATGGGCTATACCAATAAAATTATGGTGCAGAAAGATGAAAAGGAAAAGCTCATTAAAGAAAATGTAAAAGAAAAAGAAGAACTCCTAAAAGAAAAACAGGAACAGGAAAAAATAGCTTCCCAAATCCAAAAGGAAAAAGGAAAAATTGTAGCAGAAATAAAGAAAAAGCAGCAGGAAACCAAAAAAATCGATAACCAAATCCAAAAGTTGGTCCGCGAAGCCATTGCAGCAGCTAACAGAAGAACAGCAGCGGCAAATGCCAAAGCCAATCCAAAAATTACAGTAGCTGAAAAGGCTAAAATAGAATCATCAGATAAAATTATCCTTACTCCGGAAGGCAAAATTGTTTCTGATAATTTCAAAGCGAATAAAGGAAGATTGCCTTGGCCTGTTGAAAAAGGAGTTATATCGTTGGGCTACGGAGACCAGCCACACCCGGTTTTTAAATCGCTAATGGTACACAATAGTGGTATCGAAATCTCAACAGAAAACGGTTCAAGTGCCAGAGCGGTTTTTGCCGGCGAAGTAGCCCAAATTCAGCAGATCACTCCACTCAAAAAAGCAGTTCTTATAAAACATGGGGACTTTTTCACCATTTATCAAAACCTAAGTTCTGTCAATGTGCAGGTAGGAGAAAAAGTTTCTGCAAAACAGAATCTGGGTAAAATAAGAACGGATGCAGACGGACAGACGATACTTAAATTCCTGGTTTCACAAAACTCAGTATATTTCAATCCAACAAGTTGGTTATCTTCAAGATAAAAAAAGCCCCGGTTATCCGGGGCTTTTTATTATAAGAATAATGCTTTCAATTCGGTAGCATCATGTGGTTTCATTTTTCCTGCCAAAACCAGACTGAGTTGTTTCCTGCGTAGCGCAGCATCAAACCTGGCTTTTTCTTCTTCTGTCTGTGGCTCAATGGCCGGAACTGGAACCGGATTTCCTGTTTCATCAACAGCAACAAAAGTATAAATAGCCTCATTGGCCTTAGTTCTGTTACCGGATTCACGGTCTTCAATCCAATCGTCAATATAAATTTCCATTGAAGAAGTAAAAGCTCTGGAAACTTTAGCTTCAACGGTAACAACACTTCCCAGCGGAATGGCACGGTTAAAAGCAACGTGGTTAACCGAGGCGGTTACCGTAATTCTGCGGGAATGCCTGCGTGCAGCAATACTCGCAGCGCGGTCCATACGGGCAAGCAATTCACCACCAAAAAGATTGTTTAATGGATTAGTTTCACTGGGCAAAACCAAATCAGTTAAAATAGTATGTGATTCTGAAGGGAATTTCGGGTTCATGTTTTTTTTGCAAAGGTAATGACAGTAAACAAAAAATCCCGTACAACGGGATAAATTTATTATTCTTCTATCAAAAGCCAGGCATCTTTGTTGTCTAGTTTCTGAATGTCTTTCATGGCCTGATGTGCTTCAGAATAACGGGCATAACTTCCATAAAGTACCGGAAATAGACCATGTTTGTTTGGTGAAAGTCGTTTGGCTTTAAATCCAAGTTTTAATAAAGTCTGATAAGCCTTTTCAGCATTATCTTCCACTCTGAAAACGCCGGCAACTACATGGTATGGCAATTTATCCGAAGGAATGGTCAGAGTAACCGATGGTAATGGATTCGAGATATAAAAAGTAGCTTCCTGAATTTTCTGGTTTACCTTTTTCTGAACATTGGCACGAACTAAAAGAGTATCTTCTTCTATTTTCTGATTGTAATATTTAAGACCAAAAAAGCCTGAGGTACCAGCTGCAAAAACAAAAACAGCAGCATATTTCAGGAACGAATAGTTTTTTTTCTTTTCCGGAGTAAAAATAATAGGAGCGGCTTCTTCCAGTTTTTCAACCTCCTCTTTGTAAACTTCACGTTGAATTTCACGTTTAACGGCCGGAGAAACAAATGAATTCAACCCAAAAGACTCTTTCAGATAATTGATTTGATCCATAGGGATAAAAACAATATTCCGCTCTGGGTTTAATGAAAAATCACCAATGTTTTTAACTGAAAAACTGCCATACTCCTGAATTTTCGCCTTCCAGTTGGTTACTTCATTCTGAATGATATTTACTGCAGCTTCATACGGTATTTTTTCAGCTTCCGCCAAATGATTGGCCAATAATCCGTCATTGTTTTTGATAAACGGATTGAACGAAACCATCTTTTTGGGCGGATAAAATGAATGTGAGCTCTCATCAAGTTGTGCCGACTGGAATTCGGTCAAAAATGCACCAAATCCGGGGACGGTAACACACTGATAACGATATAATAGTTGGGAAATGTAGTGCTCAATCTTCATACGGACAAATTTAGAGAAACAATAGCAGTATCAAAAAATTATTCACAAAAATTATTAACAAATCGGGATAAAATTCATTTATTTGCGTAGTAAATTACTTACTATGATTACAGATGAGCATTTCAATATTTTGGCTTTATTAAAGGTAGAAGGAGTAGGAGATGTTGTTGCCAAAAAACTAATAAATCATTGTGGTTCAGCAACAAACGTATTCAATGCAAAAGCAAGCCAACTCAAAACCATAGATGGCATAGGTGATTTCCTGATAAGAAACCTAAAAGACAAATCCGTTTTTGAAAAAGCAGAAAAGGAGCTACAATTTATTGAAAAAAGAAAGATTGCTTTGCAGTCTTATCAGGATCAGGATTACCCCGAACGTTTAAAACACTGCATCGATGGACCTGTTTTGCTTTTTCAATCAGGAAATATCGATTTACGAAACAAAAAGCTAATCAGCATTGTTGGAACTAGGGAAATTACCCCACACGGGATGGCTTTCTGCAAAGAGCTGATGGAAGATTTGGCTGTTTTTAATCCCGTAATAGTAAGTGGTTTTGCTTATGGTGTTGACATTGTAGCCCATCAGGCAGCTATGGATAACGGTTTGCAGACAATTGGTGTCCTGGCTCATGGATTAAACCAAATTTATCCCAAGGCACACAAAAAATATTTATCAAAAATGGAACAACATGGAGGATTTCTAACCGAGTTTTGGAGTAATTCAAATCCCGAGAAAGAAAACTTTGTCAAACGCAACAGAATTGTAGCCGGAATGAGCGAGGCCACAATAGTTATTGAAAGTGCCGAAAAAGGAGGTTCATTAATCACCGCAATAATGGCTAATGACTACAACCGGGATGTATTTGCCGTTCCCGGAAGAACTACGGATAAATTCAGTCAGGGATGTAATAATCTAATAAAAATGCAGCAGGCTAATATGATGACATCAGCGGCAGATTTAGTTTATATGTTAAACTGGCAGCTTGAAAACAAAGCAAACAAATCAATTCAAAAACAACTATTTATATCGTTGGATGAAGAAGAGCAACAGGTATATGATTATCTACAGAAAAACGGTAAACAGTTATTGGATATCATAGCTTTAGAATGTAATTTCCAAATATTTAGGGTATCAACCCTACTTTTAAATATGGAGTTGAAAGGCGTAATAAGGCCATTACCCGGAAAATTATTTGAAGCAGTTTGATTTATTTTAAACCCAAATTACCATCAAAGTTATTCAAGTCGTCTTTTGTTTTTGGCTTTACTTTTAGCAAATCCCAAAATTGATAACAAATGGAGCGTAATTCCGGAATATTTTTATTTTCCAGTGCTTTTTCTCCCAAATTTACAAGTTTTCTAAACTTTGAAGCATCTTTATATTCTTCTTCATCTTTAAAACGATAGAAGTAGAAATGATCAATATATTTCTGATCTTGCTTAAAGTAAATGTCGTCAAATAAATCATCTAATTCTTTTGTTTTTTTACGAATGAGATACTTGTTACCTGATTCAAGGATTTCCTTTTCCGACTTTATTATTTTCTCATATTCTTCCAATTGTTTCGGACTGGCTGTATCCAGATAATTCGCCATAGCAGCTTTAGTATTCCTGTATTCATCTAATTCTACTAAAATATGCTTATGTCTTACCAAATCATCATATTCCTGAATCGTAAGTCTTTTGGCTTCATCAATTTGATATTTTTTATCGGTAGAATGATCAGATTCTATGACCAAAGACTCATTGTAAAGTACAATTAAATGGTCTTCAATTCGTTTAAGTTTTGCTAAATATTCATAGTCTTCTTCTTCCTCTATTATGCTAATTTCCTCCTCAATTTCGTCGAGCGCACTCTTAATTTCGTCCTTTAGTTTGTGTATAGAGACTGTCCTTTGATGGGGATTAAAAACTTCATTAATTTCTAAATCCAAAGCTCCAATGTAAACGGTTACACTCAAATCGCGTGATTCAGAGATTTTAAAATTTAATTCGATATCAACTCCTTTCAATAAATCCATTTGGAAATCTTTTCCGGATATTTCGATATAACCTATAGTTAAATTACTGCCAATCATGCTGCCTGCATTTCCTTCGACTATATTGATGGTTAATTTATCATCTGAATTTTTCAGGATATTTTTTGAACAGGTTTTGTATATGGTCTTTTTCAGAGGAAGGATATCATTTTTCTTAAAAATTTTCTCCATTAATGTTTTCCCCTTAGATTCGTCAATTTCAATACAAATATCGTTAGGCAGAGGTTGTCCCAAGATGTTGTATAAACCGTTAGTAATTTGAATATTCTGATTTTGAAAAATTTGAACCTGTTGCTGGTTGTATAGGGTTAATATAAATTTATTTGTGGTTTTTTCCAACAACGGAACAAACTCACTGAATTTTTGGTTAAGGGCTAAGATACCTGTGTCAAAACCACCATCGCTACGAATGATTCTGTAATATCCGTTAAAAGGTTCTTTAAGGATACCTATAATTAACTCTTCCTTGTCTTTGGAATGAGGTTCGTATATTAATTCGGGTTCAAAATTATTGTCCGCAGGAATAGCACTTTCTTCATTCCGCACAGCTATTTCAGAGGGTTTAGATCCTGCATAATAAGCGGCGCCTAAAACTACTGCTGTTGTAGGATCGGTAGAACAGTCAACTAGAATGCCTGTTCTTTCAAAAAGTTCCTTTCTGATGTAGGGAATATAGGTTGTTC
>CAMFLD010000048.1 GCA_945957245.1 uncultured Flavobacterium sp.
AACTACTACCGAAGCCGTTGAATCTATAGCGTACTGAAGCTCCATATTGAGGTTATGGCTGTATTTATCTTCTTTGGAATTGCTATTCGAATTAGTGGTAAAATTACCATCAGGCAAAAAATTGATTTGCTTTGTTTTATTAGCATTTCTACTATCGGCACTGGCATAGAAATAACTTACGGAATTGTCAAAATCCTTTATGAGTTGGTCGGAATAATTTATTCCTACCAAATTAGAATGTGTAATGCCTTTGTTTCCTCCAAACCGCATGCCGTTGATTCCGAAAGAACCGTCAGAGCTGGTGTAAAACGAATTATTCCGGCTGCCGCCACTCATATTATCAAAAATCTCATCCATCGAAAACCCAGTCGAATTGATATTATTGGAGGATGCTAATACACTTATCTTTCGTTTGTTCTTGAAATAATTCACCAAGGCGCTGCTTTCGTATCGTTTATCAGTTCCTGTGCCTGCCATAAATTTGCCAAAGAAGCCTTTATTCTTATCTTCATCAATGGTGAGGTTAATGCTGGCATTGTTGGAACTTGCTGCCTGACCGGTGATTTCCTCTTTTTTGGTTTTAGTATCAGTCACCTGAACTTTGTTGATGATATCGGACGGGAGGTTTTGCAATGCAATTTTGCCGTCTTTATCAAAGAAAGGTTTTCCGTTGACCAAAATCTGGTTCACTTCTTTCCCGTTGACGGTAATCTTGCCGTCAGCATCAATATCTACTCCGGGAAGCTGTTTTAACAAGGTTTCAACATTAGCATCCGGTCTAAGTTTGAAGGATGAAGCATTGAACTCCAGCGTATCTTTTTTGACCCGAACAGGAGGCGCTTCACTCTTTACGACAACTTCATCCAGTTTATTTTCCATCTCTTTCATTTCGATGATGCCAAAATCTTTACTTTCTGTAATAGAAGGCAATGGGATTTTGGATTCCCGGAAACTGATATAGGAAATCTTTAGGAATACCGGCTGGTTTATTTTTTTAACAGCCATTTCAAATTTACCAAGTTTATTGGTAATGGTGTAATCGATAACTGTGGAATCTTTCACGGAGGAAAGATAAACGGTAGCAGATTCGATGGGGAGTTTAGTGGTTCCTTCGACAACCTGACCGGACAAGGTAACCGACTTTTGTGCAAAAGCCAGAGAGCCTACTAAAAGCAGGTAATACAGAATGGGAGATTTTGGCATAAAAAAAATTAGCGGTTAGTATTAAATTCAATAATAACGGCTAATTTCTTATTTTATTGTTTCGAAGTAAAATTTCTTACGAAAGTTTAACATTTATTTATTTTTCCCTGATATAAATATCAATCGGAACTCCTGAGAAATCCCAATTTTCACGGATTTTATTCTCAAGAAAACGTTTGTATGGCTCCTGTACATATTGAGGGAGGTTGGCAAAGAACACAAACTGAGGTGTTGGTGTGGGCAACTGCATGCAATATTTGATTTTTACATATTTTCCTTTGACTGCAGGTGGCGGATAAGCCTCTATCAATTTCAGCATGAAATCGTTGAATTTTGAAGTAGCTATACGCTGTTTGCGGTTTTCAAAAACCTTTACTGTAGTTTCCAGTGCTTTTAGCAAACGCTGTTTGGTAAGTGCTGAAACGAATAGGATGGGCACATCGGTGAAAGGTTTCAATTCTTCTCTGATTCTATTTTCATAATCACGAGCCGACATGGTATCTTTTTCTATTAAATCCCATTTGTTAACCAAAATCACTACTCCTTTGCGATTTTTTTCGGCAAGCCAAAAAATATTCTGATCCTGTCCTTCAAATCCACGGGTAGCATCTATAAGCAATACACAGACATCCGAATGTTCAATAGCACGTACTGAACGCATTACGGAGTAAAACTCCAAATCTTCCTTAACCTTAGCTTTTCGACGGATTCCAGCCGTATCCACCAAATTAAACTCAAAACCAAAACGGTTGTAACGTGTGTCTATAGCATCTCTTGTTGTTCCGGCAATATCGGTTACCACAAATCTATCTTCTCCAATAAGTGCATTAATGAATGATGATTTTCCTGCATTAGGGCGACCCACAACACAGAATCTGGGTAAAGCTTCTTCCTCATCCGTTGATTCAGGCAATTCGGGTAATACTTCAACTAATTTGTCAAGTAACTCACCTGTTCCGCTTCCACTGATTCCTGCTATCGTAAAATAATCTCCTAATCCAAGATTATAAAATTCTATAGCGTCTTTTTCCCTCATAGCATTATCAACCTTGTTAACAGCAAGTAGGATAGGTTTGGTAACTTTTCTGAGTAATTTAGCTACTTCGGCATCCATTGGAGTTATTCCTTCTTCTACATCCACTATAAAAATTATAGCATCTGCCTCATCGATAGCTAATTCCACCTGGCGGCGGATTTCACCTTCAAAAATATCATCTGAACCTTTGATATAACCACCCGTGTCAATTACTGAAAATTCCTTACCATTCCATTCGCTTTTACCATAATTACGGTCACGTGTAACTCCGCTTACGGAATCAACGATAGCTTCCCTTCTCTTGATTAAACGGTTGAAAAAAGTAGATTTGCCTACGTTAGGTCTTCCTACTATGGCTACAATATTGTTCATGCTTTAAAAATTTGTGCAAAGATAGTCTAAAGTTGCAGAGTGGCAAAGTTGCAGAGTGGCAAAGTTATACGCTTCAAAAGCGGTCAGAAAAGCTGGAACCTGAATAAACTTAGTTTACTTAACAGCTTAACGACTTTGTTACTCATTTTATTTCTGATTGTATCCGAAACGGCGAAGCTGGTAGGCATTACTTCTCCAGTCTTTGTTGACTTTGACAAATAATTCTATGTGAATCTGTTTCCCGAAGAATTTCTCCAGTTCTTCTCTTGACTGCATGCCGACTTTCTTGAGTGCTGCACCTTTGTGGCCAATGATAATCCCTTTTTGGGTATCTCTTTCCACCATGATCACCGATTTTATTCGGATAATTTTCTCATCTTCCAAAAATTCTTCTGTCTCGATTTCAACAGCATAAGGAATTTCCTTGTCATAATTCAGCAATATTTGCTCTCTGATAGTTTCATTGACAAAGAAACGCTCCGGTTTATCGGTAAGTGCATCTTTTGGGTAATAAGGAGGTGACTGTGGAAGCAGTTCGAGAATACGGTTAAATACTTCCTTAACATTAAAGTTTTCTAAGGCAGATATTGGATATATTTCAGCATTCGGCACTTTATTTTTCCAGAGTTCTATCTGTTCTTCAAGTTGCTCCTGATTGGATTTGTCAATCTTATTTAAAAGTAATAAAACCGGTATTTTGGAGTGGATAATTTTGTTAAAGAAGTCATCGTCCTTGAGTTCTTTTTCTCCGATTTCGACCATATAAATCAAGACATCAGCATCTTCAAAGGCAGACTTAACAAAGTCCATCATCGATTTCTGCATCTCATAAGCAGGCTTGATGATTCCGGGTGTATCCGATAAAACGACCTGAAAATCATCGCCGTTTACTATCCCCAATATCCTATGGCGTGTAGTCTGGGCTTTGGATGTTATAATGGACAGCCGTTCTCCAACAAAGGCATTCATTAAGGTTGATTTCCCCACATTTGGGTTTCCGATAATGTTTACAAATCCAGCTTTATGCTCCATGATTATGGTTTTAGCCTGTAAAGATAAGGCTTATTTACCAGTTTACAAGTTAGTACGGATTTAACATAATATTGACGTTGCGTGACTTAATTTAAAATACATTTGTAAAACCATAATCCCACAATTATGAAACATTCATTTTTAGCAATAGCTGCGGCTGTTGTTTTTTTATCGGGTACTACCCGTAGTTTTGCCTGGGGCCATCAAGGGCATTCATTGGTTGCGGAAGTTGCCTTCCATTACATGGATGAGGCTACCAAAAAACATGTTATGGAATATCTTGACGGCATGTCTATTGAAGATGCGGCCAACTGGATGGATGCCATCAAAAGTGATCATGCCAATGATTATATGAAACCTTATCATTACATTGATTTTGAAAAAGGAGCAACAGAAGCTCCTGTTGGCGACAATATTGTAACAGTACTCAACCAAACACTTAAGGATTTAAACCACAAGGAAACATTATCTCATGATGAAATAAAGAAAAAGATACTTTTTCTTTTCCATCTTATTGGTGACCTGCATCAGCCATTGCATATTGGTTATCCATCTGACAAGGGAGGCAATACTTACCAACTTAATTTTATGGGAAGTAATGGAACCAATCTGCATGCCACATGGGATTCAGGCATCATTGAATACAAAGCGACTTCATTGTCCGATGTCCTGAACAGCAAAAAATATACTCCCGAAGAAATAGCAACCCTACAAAAAATTGATATTATTGAATGGGCCAAACAATCCAGAGGGCATCTTAAGGAAGCTTACAGCGTGAACAATCACAAAGCGGATGACATTTATGTAGATGCTGTTTATCCTATTATCAAAACCCAAATCCTCGATGCTGGAATCCGGTTAGCCGGAATTTTAGAGCATTACTTTAAACAAGCATAACAAGCAAAGCTCTTTTGCTCTGAATCATAAGACTGCCGTATCAGGCAATAATCAAATAGTATTAAAATTAGACTAAATACTAATTTTCTTCTCTTAATTTCGGGCAACAAAATTAACGACATGACTTCCCAAAAACCAAGGCCCATTGCCACTTATCTGGCATTGTCCATGATTCCTTTATCCGGTTTTGCCACCGATATTTATCTCCCGTCACTACCTGAAATGGGAACTGCCCTTCATGCCTCAAGCCTTGAAGTACAACTGACCCTTAGCATATTCCTCATTAGTTATGGTGTTTCCCAACTCTTTATTGGTGCTATTCTTGATAGTTTTGGCAGGTATAAGCTTGGTGTAATTTCGCTTATTTTATTTTCATTTTCCTGTATTGTCATTGCTACTACAAAAAACATCCATTTAATCTACTTAATGCGGGCAATGCATGGACTTACGGTTGCTGCCATTGTTGTTGCTAAACGGGCCTATTTTGTTGATGTTTATCAGGGTAGTGAATTAAAAAGCTATCTTAGTATCTTTACGATAATCTGGTCTGCCGGACCTATTATTGCTCCTTTTATAGGAGGTTATCTTCAGGATGCTTTTGGGTGGAACTTTAATTTTTATTTCCTTGCCGGAATGGCCATTATACTTGCTGCCCTTGAGATAGTATTCAGCCGTGAAACACTTGTAAATCCTGCTGAATTTGATCTCCGAAAAATACTAAGACGCTACTACAGCATGCTAACAACGCCCACTTTTACAATAGGTTTACTGATGCTTGGTTTTTCCTATTCGATGGTTATGGTATATAATCTTACCGGGCCATTTATCATTCAGCATCATTTAAACTCTTCGGCAATAGTTGCCGGTTACTGTTCCCTTATTTTGGGTTTTGCCTGGATGTTGGGTGGTTTTATAGGAAAGGCTACTATCCAAAAGCCTTTGCTTAAAAAAATTGGTCTCAACTTAACGCTTCAAGCATTGCTGATAGCAGGAATGATTGTCTGTATGAAACTAGGCGAAACGCTTTATAGTTTAGTCTTTTTTGCTTTTTTGGTGCATACCTGTGCAGGATATACTTTTAATAATTACTTTACAGCAAACTTGAGTCAGTTTCCTGAAAATGCCGGAATAGCGAGTGGTCTTGTAGGTGGTGTGACCTTTATTATTGTATCATTTCTATCCTATACTGTTGCTTCACTTATCCCTGCTAAAGATGGATTAAACCTGAGCTTGAGCTATCTTTTACTGGCTATTTTTTCTGTTTTAGGGTTGTATGTCTTGTATTCGATTGGAAAGAAAAAATTAATTGGTAAGATTTAAGTTTTACAAAACATATTCAAAAACAAAAAACCCACTAATTTACAATTAGTGGGTTTTATTTAGTAGTCAGCCATGGCGGAGACTCGAACCTGTGTCCGCCGTGGCGGATATGAGCCTATACTTTGTCATCCGGTAATAAGTTGTTTGATAAATGCTCTTCCTTTACCTGTTTTTAAAAATTTCTCCCTTTTCAGAGCTTCTGATTTGGAACCATAAAATTCAACATGAATTACTTTCCAAGGCCTGAATTTCATCGTAAACCCTTTAACTCCCATACTATTATGTGACTTAAATCTCGCAATCAGATTAGGAGTAAAACCAACATAAGTTTTATTATAATCCTCCGAAAACAAAATATACACTACAAATTCTTCCATATTCAAAAACAAAAAACCCACTAATTTACAATTAGTGGGTTTTATTTAGTACTCCGCCATGGCGGAGACTCGAACCTGTGTCCGCCGTGGCGGATATGAGCCTATACTTTGTCATCCGGTAATAAGTTGTTTGATAAATGCTCTTCCTTTACCTGTTTTTAAAAATTTCTCCCTTTTCAGAGCTTCTGATTTGGAACCATAAAATTCAACATGAATTACTTTCCAAGGCCTGAATTTCATCGTAAACCCTTTAACTCCCATACTATTATGCGACTTAAATCTCGAAATCAGATTAGAAGTAAAACCAACATAAGTTTTATTATAATCCTCTGAAAACAAAACATACACTACAAATTCTTCCATATTCAAAAACAAAAAACCCACTAATTGTAAATTAGTGGGTTTTATTTAGTAGCGGGAACAGGACTCGAACCTGTGACCTTCGGGTTATGAGTTTAAATTGAGTTAATTTATAACCTAAAACAAACCTTTTACCGCTCTTTATTGAAGCCATTTTTTTAAAACCGTATGCGATTTAGTATGCATTGATTAGTAAAAATGAACAGTAATTATTAGCTAATATACTATTTTTTTAAATTAACTGCAAAAAATTAACCTAGGCAAGCATATTTGTAAATACCGTAAAAACCCTATGCAAAATACCGTGTTTTTACTGTTAACAAAAAGTTTAAATAGCTGTAATATTGTTTTTAAAATATAATGAAATGTACACTTTTAGTGTACATTGATTTAATAAAAGCTTTTTACATTGCCTGTCACTAACCTCAATTAAATGTATTTATGAAAAAACCGCTGCGCCTGCAACTGGCCTTTAGTTGCATTTTCATTGCCTTCTTTGTTGCTTCTGTCCATTCTCAGGACATTCTCTGGGAGAAAAGCTATGGAGGCAAACATTCTGAATATTTATTTGATGCTATTCCTACGCCTGATTATGGGTTTATTCTGGCCGGGAGTTCGTTGTCTCAAAAAACCGGCAACAAGACTGAAATTAATCGGGGCGACTTTGATTATTGGGTATGGAAAATGGACGAGAATGGAGAACCAGGTTGGCAGAAAACACTTGGTAGTACAGGACAAGACATGTTGCGAAGTATATTGCTAACCAATGATGGTGGATTTCTTTTAGCTGGCACATCCGATTCAAAGGCTAAAAAGACAGATGGTGCTCCCAAAGGAGAATTTCATGATGCTGACCGAAAATCATTAAGTAGAGGACTTTCTGATTTTTGGATTATTAAGCTCAATGCAAAAGGTGACGAAGAATGGCAAAAGACTTTTGGCGGCTCTGGTCAGGACGAATTAAGTTGTGTAATTAAAACGAGAGATGGAGGTTTTTTAATTGGAGGTTCAAGCAATTCAAAGACGTCAGGAGAAAAAAGCGAAGACTGTTTTGGAGGATTAGATTACTGGGTTATTAGGATTGATAATACAGGTAAAATAATATGGCAAAAAACTTTTGGCGGAAAATATAATGATGAACTGAAAAGTATAAGTTTATCTCAAGACGGAGGTTTTATACTTGGAGGCAGTTCAAATTCTACTATTTCTGGAAACAAATTAGAAAATAATATCGGTTTAAGTGATTATTGGATTATCAAATTGGATAAAGACGGCAATGAAGTATGGCAAAAGACCATTGGAGGTAAAGCAGATGATCAGTTGGCTGTTGTAAAAACCTGTATTGACGGAAACTATATTTTAGGAGGAAATTCAAATTCTGAAAGTGGTGGAAACAAGAAGAGTTCTAATGAAAGCGGAACCGATTTCTGGATACTAAAAATTGATAAAGACAGTCAGGAGATCCTTTGGCAGGAGACTTATAATATTGCTAAAACAGACATCCTGACTTCACTAGTGGAGAATGAGGATAAAACGATTCTGATTGGTGGATATGCGCAGGGAGAACCTGCTAAGAAGCAAGATAAAAGAAGTAAGAGGCAAGATGGAGATGTTAAAATGAAAAAAGGAACGGATGATTATGTAGCGCTTAAAATAAATGAGAAAGGTGAGGAATTGTGGCGTAAGGATGTTGGTAGTGATGCTCAGGATATACTAATAAAAGTTATTGAAACCCGAGATGGAGGTTATCTTATGACCGGAACCAGTAAAACAATATTGTCCACCAGTGGAGGAGCTAAAGCAACTGGTGACAGAAGCAGTGGTAAAGGCAGTAATGATTTTTGGGTAGTAAAACTCAAGGATAAGCAAAAGCCTAAAGAAGATAAAAAGCCTGTGGAAGCTATACCAAATCCTGCAATGGATTATACCAACATAATAATAGGATATGATTATGCAAAAGGTACGGCTACTGTTGTGGATTTAGCAGGACATATTTTGCAGCAATTTGAAATAACTGACAGAACTGTTCCGATTGATTTACAAAACTATCCTGAAGGAGTCTATATAGTGAATATCAAAACAGATGTTCAAAATAGTGGTGTGAAGGTGATTAAACAAAGCCACTAATTACAATTCAATTTTTACATATTAATTTTAAACTCATCTCATGAATACACGAATACTAAAAAAAATCATTTTGGTTTTTACAATAACAATTTTTCGATGTTTAGGACAGGCAGTACCTGTTGAATCATCATTAGCACCAAGAGTATTCTCCCCTAGTCCAAATGCGGCTTCTCTTGGAGCATACGGACAGATACCTATTACTCTTTATAATGGTCTACCTACAATTAATATTGAATTATATAAATTAAAGGCAGGTAATTATGAATTGCCAATTTCATTATCATATAATCTTTCGAGTATAAAACCAGAAGAGAGACCAGGTTGGACAGGATTGGGGTGGAATTTAAATGCGGGGGGGGCTATAACCAGAATTGTTAAAGGAGGAGTGGATGAAGTAATGGCAGCAGATTTTACCGACCCGACTATTTTTTCTTATTATGACCACTACGGCAGGTTGAATACTATTAATTGGAGCACCAATACCAGTTTGATTGACTATTATAATTGCGTCAAACCTCTTTTCCCTACTGGTACATGTGAGTATGCTGCACCAGACGAATTTATGTTTAATGTAGACGGATTATCGGGAAGTTTTTATAAAAATCAGCTCGGTAATTGGGTTATTAAAGGAAATGAACACATAGATATAAAGGTTAATGAGGAAATAAAAAGTGATTTTAAATTATATGAGAAAGGAAATCTTGCTCCCGACAATAAAACATTTCTAATTAAACGAATTATTTATGGCTTTACTTTGACCCGAGATGACGGAACTCAATACATATTTGGAAAAAATCCATCAGCAATTGAGTTTACGGCTGCTGCAAGTGTAAATGATGCTTTTCATTCTAATTTTGTTGCTAAAACATGGTATTTGACTAAGATAATACCCCCTAATAATGGAAACAGCATAAATTTTGAATACAAAACAAATGTAACTACAAGTCAAGCCAATACAGACGTATCTCATAAGGCTGTTTACAAACAATATGTATCAACTTCATTTCAATACGTTCATAATGTTGGTGATTTTGTCAGTCAATCTTTGTCTGACGGAATTCCTACTATAAAATATCTTGAACGTCAATATAATGTTTATTTGAGCCGGATAACAACTGATGATACTGAAATTATATTTGACAAGTCCTTATCTAATGATTTAGATTTCAATTTAAATAATTCACCTTGGGGACCTTATGTAAATGATTATACTCTTCATTATGATGATGCTTACTTAAATGTTGCTCATCATTGGTATAAACTTGATGATTTCATTGTGAATAGTAAAAATGAAAATAAACAAGTCTATAAAGTAAATTTTAATTATTTGGAACAACCTACTAGTCGTCTTTTCTTAACCAGTATAGTAGAAAACGGTTTGACAAATGACACAACAAACAAAACACACAGCTTTGAATACAACCAAACTCCTTTACCTCCATATAACTCACAAAAAATAGATCATTGGGGCTTTTATAATAACATGAATTTTTTTCAAAGTGTATCGCCATCAATACCAGGCCCTAATGGAAGTTTTAAATATTCGAAAGAACAGTTAAGAGATTTATATCCAAATTATAGACAACCAAATCCAGCAGTAATGCAGGCTGGCGTTTTAACTAAAATCATTTTTCCCACTAAAGGCTTTACTGAATTTTATTATCAGCCTCACGATTTTTCAAAAGTAGTCAACAGAGACTTTAATAATTTTAGTTTAACAAATGCAAACAGTTCAAATGAGATTGCTGGTGGATTAAGAATCCAAAAGATTGTATCTAATCCAACAAATAATGGAATACCAGTTATTAAAGAGTATTTTTATGTTAAGGATTATAAAAATGGCGATATGTCTTCAAGTGGTATTTTAAGTGGAAGACCACTATATTTTGAAGAAGGTTCAAGCAATAATCTAACTGTTTGGAAATTAAAAAGTAACTCAATAGTAGAATTGAGTAATACAAATGGAAACCATGTAACATACACTAATGTTGTAGAAAAATTACAAGATGGTAGTTTTACTGAATTTACATTTACCAACCATGACAACGGATATATTGATAAAGCATCTAATGGTTACATTTTTGTTGTTAATGACCCCAATATAGTATCAGTTTTAAACAATGATGCCCATCTTGTTTTCAATTCAATGGAATTAGAAAGAGGTAAATTACTTTTCGAAAAAAAATACAACAATCAATTTAATTTAGTTGAACAAAACAATTATTATTATAATGATGATATAAGTAGATTTAATAATGAAGTTAGATCTATAGATATCTATCAAGATGTATTTGGTACAACTGTAGATCAAACTGCTTATGTATTAACAGATCAGGTAAAATCAATTACTAAAATGTCAGCTTATAGTATTTTTACTCATCAGACTTTTTTGAAAAGAAAAGAAAATATCAGCTATGATTATAGTAATGGCTCTAATTTAACTACAACAACTGATTACATTTATACTAATTCCCCTAATTTCCATCAAAGAAAATCAGAGTCTTTTACAAATAGTAT
>CAMFLD010000049.1 GCA_945957245.1 uncultured Flavobacterium sp.
CTAATAGGGATAGCAATAATTTTACAGTAATGATTTTGTTTACTTTCATAATCCTAGTAGGTATAATTTTTCGAGGCGCAATATAAGTATTTAACATTAGATTGCAACAACATTTTTAAATTAATACTAAATTCGCACTTTCCGGACGAATTTTATAGATAACGCAAAAATAATAGTTTTATTGTATTTTGTTTTAAAAAATATTTTTTTTTGTTGTTTTATACTATTTAGCTTAAAATTACGTTTACCTTAATACTATGAAAAAGATTATTACGCTTTGCATCCTTTTTTTGAATGCTGTCTTTGCTATGTCGCAAGAGCAAGGTAACATTTCATTAAACTGGACTGGTAAAAAAGCGTTTTCTTATGGAGACCATTCTGTTTCCATTCCCCAATTTAATGCTGAAAACTATCAATTTGACAGCTATTCCAAAACGGTGTCGTATACTGCTACCATTAAGCTTAATAATAAGTTTAGCGAGGATTCTTTTCACATCAGCAATCTTGTGTTTGAACCGATAACGGAAAGCGAACTTGGCGATATCAATGTAAAAAATATTCCATCCGCTTTTAAATACATCTTTAAAAGTGGCGCTGCCAGAGATTTGTATTTTGGAAAAATCAACCTCACTCCTATTATTAAGGAAGGAAACTCTTTTAAAAAACTTATCTCTTTCAGCTATTCTATCAGTCAAAATAGCATGAGAACAGCGTCTGTTCAGGACAATAGCGTAAATGTCATTGGAAATTCTGTTTTAAGCACCGGAAACTGGTACCGTTTTTATGTTGAAAATTCGGGCGTATATAAAATCACGAAAAGTTTTCTGAGCAGCTTGGGATTTAATACAGATGTCGACCCTCGTAAAATAAAGATTTATGGCAACGGTGGAAGAATGCTGCCTCTTTTGAATTCAGATCCTTACCCAAATGATTTAGAAGAAAATGCTATTCAGTTTGTTGGTGAAAACGATGGTGTTTTCGACAGTCAGGATTACATCCTTTTTTATGCCGAAGGAATGGACAAGTGGAATACAGATTACAGAACCAATCTTAACATCTATGCTGACCGCTCCTATTATTATGTAACCGCTCAGGGAGCAGATGGGAAAAGAATAGCCAATATGACTCAACCAACAGGTGGAGCTAACACTACCATCACTACTTTTGACGATAGTAAATTCCACGAAGTTGATGAAAATAATTTAGAAAAGCTCGGAAGAATTTGGTTTGGTGAAAACTTCAGCGTAGATAACGAACAGGAGTTTGAATTTAATTTTCCAAATCTTGTTACCTCATTACCTGTAACTGTTGAAGCCCATGTAGCCACGATGGCTTCTGCAATAAACAGCTTTAAAATAGAAGCTAATTCTCAACTTGTTGGAAATTTTGCCAGCAGTTCGTATGACGAAGTAACCGTTTCGCAGACTACCATTACTGCTCCTGTTACAATTTCATCAGGAGATATT
The DNA here is from genome assembly GCA_945957245.1 of uncultured Flavobacterium sp. Taxonomy (GTDB): domain Bacteria; phylum Bacteroidota; class Bacteroidia; order Flavobacteriales; family Flavobacteriaceae; genus Flavobacterium. Next base: position 1,467 of record CAMFLD010000049.1, read on the forward strand.
ACTGTAAAAGTTACCTATGATAATGGAGGTGTTCCTAATTCAAAAGGTTATCTTGATTACATTATCATTAGAGCAAAAAGAAATCTTCAGGGATATAGTAAGCAATTTCCTTTCCAATACAATCAGGCAGCATCATCATTGCCTACTGACATAGGTGAATACCAAATCTCAAACGCCGCTTCAATCTCTCAGGTTTGGGATGTTACTGATATATATAATGTAACTAAAGTGGACAATACCGGACAAAGTGCCTTTAGTTTCAAAGCTAATTTAGGAGAAGTTCGTAAATACATCGCTGTAGATAATGCAGACTATTATTCACCTTCAAAAGAATCAAAACCAAAAGTAGACAATCAGAATCTAAAAGGCACTATTTTTAACGATGCCCAAGGCACATTTAAAGATATTGACTACCTTATTATCACTCCTAAATTCTTAAATGCTCAGGCCGAAAAATTGGCTAATTTCCACAGAAATTATTCTAATCTGAATGTAAAAGTAGTTAACCTTGAAACCATTTATAACGAATTCTCATCGGGCAAACAGGATATTGGAGCCATAAGGAATTTTGTAAAATATGTTTATTATAACGCTTCGTCAACAGCTAAGAGGGTGAAGTATCTTAATCTTTTTGGTGATGCTTCATACGATTTTAAGGACCGTATTGCTGACAACACCAATATTGTTCCAATATATCAGGCAATAAATAGCTATACTATAGGAGAATCTTCCTTTGCTTCTGATGACTTTTTTGGCATGATGGATTCTGATGAAGGTCGAATTGATACTTACGGAAGTAGTTTTTTTGATGTTGGAAATATCGATATTGCTGTGGGAAGAATGATAGTAAGCACCACACAACAAGCGGATGAAATGGTCAATAAAGTGATTGAATATCATGATTTGAAATCTTACGGAAGCTGGAGGAACAACTATGTAGCCATTGCAGATGACCCAAGCCTTGACAAGCCCGGAGACAATCAATTACAGTTTTTCCAAAACAGATTAGCGGATCGTATTGGCACTGAAAAGCCTTTTATGAATATCGAAAAGATTCTTTTGGACTCTTATGTTCAGGAAACATCTGCAGGAGGTAAACGCTACCCGAAAGCCAGAGAACAGATTTTTTCTGATTTTGAAAAAGGCGCTCTGGTTTTTAATTATCTTGGTCATGGAGGCGAGGACGGGCTGTCTGAAGAACGTATTTGGGAAAAAGCGGATGGACAAAACCTTAATAATCGTTATAAATATCCTTTATTCATTACAATTACCTGTGATTTTTCAAGATTTGACAATCCATACAGACCAACAGCCGGAGAATATACATACTGGAATCCGAAAGGCGGGGCAATTTCAATGATTACCACGATCCGAACTATAGGACAAGGACCTGCTCAGGATTTTAATGATAAAATAGCACAATACCTTTTCTCTTATGGCAGCAACAACTACACCACTATAGCAGATGCACTGCGCCTGTCCAAAAATGCCGGCTCCAACTCTTCAACAAATGTAGTTTGCTATTTAGGTGACCCTGCTTTAATGCTCGCTATTCCGAAACCACAAATAGTCTTAACCAAAGTAAATGGTGTTCCCATCTCAGGACCGATTGATGATTTTAAGTCATTGGATTATGTAAAGCTTACAGGTGAAGTCCGTGATGAGAACAATAACCTGTTGCCAAACTATAACGGTGAATTATCCATAAACATATTTGACAAAAACATCCTTACGGCAACTTTAAGAAACGATAATACCGATGCTATTATTAATGCCAGTTTCCAAACGGCTCCAACGATGCCTTTTACCACACTCGGGGAAACCATCTTTAGGGGTAATGCATCAGTAACCAACGGGAATTTTGAATTTGGGTTTTATGTTCCCAGAGATATCCGCATCCCGGTCGGCAATGGCCGTATTAGTTTTTATGCCAAAAGAGGCCAGGTTTTATTTGACAAAACAGGATATAATACCGACATTAAAGTTGGCGGAATCAATACAAATGCTGCTGTTGATACTACAGGGCCTAGCGTTAAATTGTATATGAATGATGAAACTTTCGTAAATGGTGGCATAACTAACGAATCTCCATTTTTCTTAGCCATTCTTTATGATGAACATGGAATTAATACCGCCAGTGGAATAGGACATGATATAGTCGGTATTCTTGATGGTGACGAGACCAAACCGTACATCATGAACGATTATTACCAAACTGAATTGAACGACTATACACACGGTAAGGTGTATTTCCCATATAGGAATTTGGCAGTAGGGTTACACACTATAACTTTTAAAGCCTGGGATGTATACAACAATCCGATAACCGCTGAAATTCAGTTTGTAGTTGTTGGGGATGAGAGCATTACGCTTAGCCATGTACTAAATTATCCAAATCCATTTGTTAGTTACACCGAGTTTTGGTTCTCTCACAACAGGCCTTTTGAACCTTTAGAAGTTCAGGTTCAGGTAATGACAATTACCGGTAAAATTGTTTGGACAAAAAATCAAACCGTTACAACAGACGGGTTTCTGTCGAGAGAAATTACCTGGGATGGAAAAGATGATTTTGGAGACAAAATTGGTAAAGGCGTTTATGTGTACAAACTCACTGTAAAGTCCACTTTATCGAATAAAAAGGCAGAAAAAATAGAAAAACTTGTAATCCTTTAGGAAAATACTATATTTGTTAACTTTTATTAAAATTGAAATGAAAAAAATAGCCATATTATTATTACTAACTGCACAATTCATCAATGCACAACAGGATAGTCGAGTAATTACTACCGGAGTTCCTTTCCTTTTGGTTGCTGCGGATGCCCGTGCAGCAGGAATGGCAGACCAGGGAGTTGCTACTTCAACAGATAACTTTTCACAGCAGTGGAATCCTGCAAAATATGCATTTGCCGTAGACAAACAGGGATTTACTGCAAGTTATACACCTTATTTAACAGATTTAGTTAACGATATCTCATTAGGACAGGTTACTTACTATAATAGAATTAGTGAAAGAAGTGCTTTCGCCGGTAGTTTACGTTATTTTGGATTAGGGGAAATCGAATTAAGACAAAATGCCGATGATCCGGCTCAAATCGTGAAACCAAATGAAATGGCACTTGACGGATCTTACTCACTTAAATTAAGCGAACGCTTTTCTATGGCGGTTGCCGGAAGATACATCCGTTCTGCTTTGAGAATTCCTACCGGAGATGGAAGCAGTGCCAAACCTGCAAGCTCCTTTGCAGTAGATATTGCCGGTTTTTATCAGGGAGAAGAAACTGCATTCAGCGACTTCAATGGTCGTTTAAGACTTGGTTTCAACTTGCAGAATATGGGACCTAAAATCAATTATGATGCGGGTTCATCAGATGATAACAGTGCCAATTTCCTTCCTGCCAACTTAAGGATTGGTGGAGGTTACGACTTCATCCTTGACGATTACAACAAAGTTTCCGTTAACGTTGAGTTTGCCAAACTTATGGTACCAACTCCTCAAAGTGCCGATTTAAATGGTGATGGTCTGATTACAACTCCAGAAGAAATTGCACTAAGAGCTGAAAATAATGCCAAATACAATAGAATTAACTGGGTTTCAGGAATTTTCCAATCTTTCGGCGATGCACCGGGAGGTTTCAGCGAAGAGCTTAAAGAGGTTACTTACTCAGTTGGTACAGAATATTTATATCAGGATTCATTTGCATTCCGTCTTGGATATTTCCACGAAAGTCCAATTAAAGGAGCCAGAAAATTTTATTCTCTTGGTGCCGGATTTAAATATAATGTAGTTAAAATTGATGTATCCTATTTATTCTCCGCATCAAAAGTAAAGAACCCATTAGAAAATACACTTCGTTTCTCACTATCGTTTAACTTTGGTGATAAATACGATGATTATTAATAGATAATAAATGATAAAAAGACATCCAAATTTCAAAAAGAGATTTGGATTTTTTTTCCCCGGTAAGTAAAGAAAACAATACCGGAATTATAGATTAAAATGAAGAAACCTTAAAAGGTAATTCAATCCTAACAATAAAAAGCAATTGTTAACCGAATGAATAAAATAGAAATCAAAACAACATTCACCGCCTTTCAATCGGTTGAAGAACTTCCACTGGATATTCAGTCATTAATGAAACAGGCTGTTGAAGTAAGGAAAAATGCCTATGCGCCCTATTCAAAATTCAGGGTTGGTGCTGCACTCCTGTTAGACAACGGAAAGACCGTTTTGGGCTCCAATCAGGAAAACGCTGCCTACCCTTCCGGATTGTGTGCAGAGAGAGTGGCTATTTTTCACTCCAACGCTGTATATCCTGATGCAAAAATCATCAAAATGGCTATTTCGGCTGCTTCTGATGTTAATGAAACTAAATCGCCAACACCTCCATGCGGCAGTTGCAGACAGGCAATTTCTGAATATGAATTCAAACAAAATACACCAATTGAAATCTACTTTATGGGAGAAAGTGGTGAAGTTTACAAATCAGATTCAATTAAAAATTTATTACCGCTGAGCTTCGACAAAAACTTCTTGTAAGAAGAAAAAATTACTCCATTAAATTTTACTTCTTAGTCGGAATGTTTTACTTTTGCCATTCGCAAATTTGTGAGTGAGGGAACTATTTTGCGTTGAAATATATTTACAACTTAATAACGCTTTAGCAAAAAGTAAAAAATGAAAGAAGTAACAAAAGAAGTTTATTTAAAATGGTATGAAGACATGCTGTTTTGGAGAAAGTTTGAAGACAAACTTGCAGCACTTTATATTCAACAAAAAGTAAGAGGGTTTCTTCACTTATATAACGGCCAGGAAGCTGTATTGGCAGGTGCCTTACATGCAATGGAATTAGGAAAGGACAAAATGATTACGGCATATCGTAACCATGTTCAACCAATAGGAATGGGTGTTGACCCTAAAGCTGTTATGGCAGAGTTACTTGGTAAAGTAACCGGAACTTCTAAAGGAATGGGAGGTTCTATGCACATCTTCTCAAAAGAACACGGATTTTATGGCGGACATGGTATCGTTGGGGCTCAGATTCCAGTTGGTGCCGGTATGGCTTTCGCTGATAAATATTTTAATACTGGCGGAGTAACCCTAACCTATTTTGGTGATGGAGCTGCACGTCAGGGTTCATTACATGAAGCGTTCAACATGGCAATGCTTTGGAAACTGCCTGTAGTTTTCATTTGTGAAAATAATGGTTATGCTATGGGAACATCTGTAGAAAGAACAGCAAATCATACAGACATTTGGAAACTTGGTTTAGGCTACGAAATGCCATGCGGACCAGTAGACGGTATGAATCCCGTAAAAGTTGCCGAAGCAATGCACGAAGCAATTCAAAGAGCAAGACGTGGTGATGGGCCAACATTCCTTGAAATGAAAACGTACCGTTACAGAGGACACTCTATGTCTGATGCTCAATTATACCGTTCTAAGGAAGAAGTTGAAGAATATAAAAAAATTGACCCTATCACGCAAGTGCTTGATATCATCAAAGAAAATAATTATGCTACAGATGCAGAAATTGAAGTGATTGATGAAAGAGTAAAAGATTTGGTGGAAGAATGTGCAACTTTCGCAGAAGAATCTCCTTTCCCTGAAGCACAGCAATTGTATGATGTAGTTTACGAACAAGAAAATTATCCTTTCATACCTCACAGATTATAACTATGGCAACAAAAGTAACAATGCCGCGTTTGAGCGACACAATGACCGAAGGAACGGTTGCCTCTTGGTTAAAAAAAGTAGGCGATACTGTAAAAGAAGGTGATATCCTAGCAGAAATAGAAACTGATAAAGCCACCATGGAATTTGAATCTTTCAATGCAGGTACTTTATTATATATTGGAATACAGGAAGGTGAAACTGCCAAAGTAGATTCACTATTAGCTATCATCGGAAAAGAAGGAGAAGACATTTCAGCCTTAATTTCAGGTGGAGATGTGCCAGCTGCAGAAGCTCCAAAAACAGAAGCTCCAGCACCAGTAGAAACTCCTGCAACTACAAGCCAACCTCCAGCGGCTTTACCTAAAGGAGTAATTGTAGTAACTATGCCACGCCTTAGTGATACTATGACAGAGGGAACTGTAGCTACCTGGCTGAAAAAAGTAGGCGACGAAGTAAAAGAAGGCGATATTTTAGCAGAAATAGAAACGGATAAAGCCACTATGGAGTTTGAATCTTTCAACTCGGGAACTTTATTATCGATCGGAATTAACGAAGGACAATCAGCACCTGTTGATAGCGTTCTGGCTATTATTGGCCCCGCAGGCACCGATGTTACAGGAATTGCTGAAAACTTCAAAAAAGGCGATACAGCACCAGCTCCTGTTGCTGAGGCACCAAAAGCTGCTGAACCTGCAGCAAGCCAACAGCCTGTTGCTGAATCCACAGGAAGAATTTTCGCTTCCCCATTGGCAAAACAGATTGCTAAAGATAAAGGAATCAACCTTTCCCAAATAAAAGGAACCGGAGAAAATGGACGTATCACTAAAAGTGATGTTGAAAACTTTACTCCCGGCGCTGTTCAAGCCTCTACTCCTACAGCAGCACCTGCTGCGGTAGAAACGGTACAGGCTCCTTCGGTAAGACCTTTTGTTCCGGCAGGCGAAACTTCTTCAGAAGTAATTAAAAATTCGCAAATGCGTAAAACGATTGCAAAACGTCTTTCAGAATCAATATTCACTGCACCTCACTTCTATTTAACCATTGAAGTTAATATGGATGAGGCAATGAAATCACGTGGTGCAATCAACAACATTCCAGACACAAAAGTATCATTCAATGATATGGTTATCAAAGCTTCTGCTATGGCTTTGAGAAAACATCCGAAAGTAAATTCGCAATGGCATGAAGATGCTATCACTATAAACCATCATATCAATATAGGTGTTGCCGTTGCTGTTGAAGATGGATTGGTTGTTCCTGTACTAAGATTTACTGATCAAATGAGCCTGACTCAAATTGGCAGTAATGTTAAAGATTTGGCCGGAAAAGCTAAATCCAAAAAACTGCAACCAGTCGAGATGGAAGGAAGTACGTTTACAGTTTCCAACTTAGGAATGTTCGGAATACAGTCCTTTACATCAATAATCAACCAGCCTAACTCCGCTATTCTATCAGTAGGAGCTATTGAAGAAAAACCAGTGGTTAGAAATGGACAGATTGTTGTTGGAAACACTATGATGCTGACTTTAGCCTGCGACCACAGAACTGTGGATGGAGCTACAGGAGCACAATTCCTGCAAACCTTAAGACAGTTTTTAGAAAATCCGGTAACAATGTTGGCATAAGCCTGACCGTTTTATCAAATAAAAATCCCGTTTCGAAGTTTCAAAACGGGATTTTTTATAATTTACAACCAAAATAAATTTTATGAAAAAAATTGGACTTCTGCTTATAAGCGTCATATTAGCAACATCATGTCAAAAAAAAGAAACAGTTATAGAACACAAAATTGTGAATGACGCTCATTCCTTTTCCAAACCAAATGAAGCAGTTGTAAAGCATCTGGATTTAGATATCAAAGTTGATTTTGACTCACAGACAATCTCAGGAAAAGCTTCTTGGACCATTGACAATACTTCCAAAGGAAATAAAATAGTCTTTGATGAAAATGCACTTAATATTAGTAAAGTTACGCTAGGAGATGATGAAAAGGAGACCAAATTTGAATTGGGAAAACAAGTCGAATTCCATGGAAAACCTCTAAAGATTAGTATAGAACCAACCACAACCAAAGTAAACATCTACTACAACACCACAAAAGAAGGCGTAGCATTACAGTGGCTGAAACCAGAACAGACCGCTGACAAAAAATACCCTTTTGTATTTTCGCAGGGAGAAAGTGTTTGGTCACGCACTTGGATACCATGTCAGGATTCACCGGGAATCCGTTTTACCTACAATGCTAAAGTCACAGTTCCTAAAGACCTAATGGCACTTATGAGTGCCGAAAATCCACAAAAGAAAAACGACACAGGTATTTATGCTTTCAAACAGGAAAAAGCAATTCCGTCCTATTTAATGGCTATTGCCGTGGGTGATGTAGAATTTAAACCAATAGATAAAAGAACCGGAGTATATGCTGAACACTCTGTAATTGATAAAGCCAAATGGGAATTTGCTGAATTAGGTAAAATGGTGAATGCTGCTGAAAAACTTTTCGGACCATACCAATGGGGACGTTATGACGTTATTGTATTACCTCCAAGCTTTCCTTTTGGCGGGATGGAAAATCCTAACCTAACCTTCCTTACTCCTACCGTTTTGGCTGGAGACCGTTCACTGACAAGCCTGCTGGCACATGAACTCGGACATAGCTGGAGCGGAAATTTGGTAACCAATGCCACCTGGGATGATATTTGGCTTAACGAAGGATTTACCACTTATGTGGAGCATCGTATTGGAGAAGAAGTATTTGGTGTCAATGAAGCTAAAATGCAGGATGTCTTAAGTCGAAAAGTACTTGAAAACACCTTGACTGAAATGGGTAAAGATAGTCCCGATACCAAATTAAAAGTAAATTCAACTGGGAAAAATCCTGACGATGCCTTAAGCGACATTGCCTACGAAAAAGGTTATGCTTTCCTTCAGACTATTGAAGCTGCTGTGGGTCGTGAAAAATTCGATAAGTTCCTGACCAATTATTACAAAGACCATGCATTCCAATCAATAACAACAGAAGATTTTGTAGACTACTACAATAAAAACCTAATCAAAGGTGACAAAGCATTAGCAGACAAAATAAAACTCGAAGACTGGATTTATAAGTCGGGAATTCCATCTAATATCATTGTTCCCGTATCGGAAGATTTTAACAGTATTGATAAAATCCAGAAAACGTGGAGAAAAACAGGAGTAAAAGGATTAAGTCAAAAAATTAAATCTACTAACGAAAAAGTACATTTCATTGATTACTTACCAAAAGACTTAACTGTAGAAGAAATGACCTCAATTGATAAGGAATTTAATTTTACAAATGGTGGAAACTTTGTTGTTAGACGTCAATGGTTTATTATAGCAATCCAACATCAATATAAATTTGCTTATCCTGCTATTGAAAAGTATCTTACTACTTACAGTCGTACCTACTCCTTAACCCCACTCTATAAGGAAATGATTAAGACTCCCGAAGGAAAAATTTGGGCCAAACAAATCTATGCCAAAGCAAAATCAGGGTATCATGCTACAACAATAGAAGCGCTTAATGGGATATTGAAATAATGACTTCGATAATAAATTAAGTAAAAATGACAAGCCGGACTAAACAGTTCGGTTTTTTTTATGGGCGTGTCCACGACTTTGTCGTGGCCGGGCTATCCGCACTACACGGTAGTCGCTGCTATCCCTCACGCAAAGTTATAATAGTATATAAAACACCTTCTGAAAGTAAAAACACAGTGTTCTAAAACTGATTGGTTTTTGCTTCGCTTTTTCACCTTCTCCTAAGTAAGGAATCAGGTCGCATTTAATCTTAAGAGAAACACGCCCTATGGGCTTGAGATTGTTTTGATTTATCAAAACCATACAAAACAAAAAAACCAGTCAGTTGACTGGGTTTTACTTCGTCAGTTCGGCCTATGGCCTCGTGTCAAAAAAAAGGCGCGACACGATCCCGTCCCAAGACGGGAGACTGCGCTGCTCCTATAAAAAAAATGAGTCCTGACTATTAAGTCAGGACTCACTCAAAAAAAGGCGGCGGCCCGAGGGCTTGCCCTAACTGGTGAAGCACATATTCTCCCATCTCGTCCC
>CAMFLD010000050.1 GCA_945957245.1 uncultured Flavobacterium sp.
GCATCAAGCATTACCTCGATAACAGACGTTCTCCCTCGGCGTTTAACTTTCAAAGATTTACCCTTTCGAGCGGGGTTATTCATCCGATTATTCGCAATATCAAAATTGGTGGATTTGCGCCTGATATCCGATTTTTCGAGTGCTATCTTGAACCTGTTCTTTTTCTTGTCGCAGGTATCTTGCTCGCTCTTATTGGCCAGACCTTGGGATGGCTTTTGATTGTATGCAGTTTCTTTTATTCCATGAGTTACGTTTCTGCCTATATCGGCGGTGACAATTTCGTGATGGATAAAATCGATGAAATCATCTGCAACCAAACCCTCGAAAAAGCCTTTGTCGATGATGGCAATTTGGATGAAACAAAAGGATTTCAATTCCGAGGAAGCAAGCCAAATAATGCTGAATTGCGCCGTCAAATTATGCCACTGATGACCGAAGAAGATGCCTTGGTAGCCGCTAATCCAGAAAACCCAACAGCTCCAAATAATGGCTCAGGCGGAACGGGTGTCGCAGAAGTTTTAGAGCAAAAATAATAGTCTAAGCAGTGCATAGAGGAGATGTCTGATGGGTTTTCTTTAATGTACTGCTATGCCGCCCTTCACACAGCCAAGCTGTGTTAGGGGCGGCTCTTTTTTAACCACAATTGAGGCATCGTTATTTGTCTTATACGAATAGCGAAATAAATCTTATTTCCGTAAAATGATTATACACTTTTTATATGATTAGAATGATTCAAAGCCAATCCGCAGGACACGCCAAGGCATATTTTTCTGATGCCTTGATGAAGTCCGATTATTACGTCAGTGACCAAGAGCTGCAAGGCTTTTGGCAAGGACGTTTGGCTGAACGCTTGGGCTTGTTTGATAAGGATATGAAAGACACTTTTTTTGCCCTGTGCGAAAACGTGAACCCGAGAAATGGCGAGTCCCTGACACCCCGAACGAAAGACGTTCGTAAGGTCGGCTATGACATTAACTTTCATTGCCCGAAATCCGTTTCCGTCCTGCACGTTTTGGCAGGAGACGACCATATCCTGAAAGCCTTTCAGGAGAGCGTCACAGAGACGATGCAATGCATCGAGGCTGACGGGAAGACACGGGTAAGGCTTGACGGGCAACAAAGCGAGCGAGGCACGAGCGAGCTTGCCTGGGCGCATTTTACCCACCAGACGGCAAGACCTGTCGAGGGGCGTATGCCTGACCCGCATTTGCACAGCCATTGCTTTGTCTTTAATGCGACTTGGGACGATACCGAGAACCGTATCAAGGCGGGCGAGTTCAGAGACATTAAACGGGACATGCCGTATTATCAGGCACGCTTTCATAAAACCCTTGCCGACAAGCTGACTGAGCTTGGCTACGGCATTCGAAAGACGGACAAGTCTTTCGAGATTGACGGCGTGCCTCAAAAGGTTCTTGACCTGTTTTCCAAGCGTACCGATGAAATCGGGCGTATCGCCAAGGAAAAGGGCGTGACCGATGCCAAGGAACTGGCAGAGCTTGGAGCCAGAACTCGTGCCAAAAAGCAAAAGGGTCACAGTATGGACGAGCTCAAAACGGAGTGGCGTTCCCAGATTGCCGAACTCGGCAAAAGCGATGAAGACGGTAAAATCGTGCGCCATGCGCCCGACCGTCAAAAACTGGAACTTAACGCCGAGCAATGTCTTGACCATGCGATTGAGCATTGTTTCGAGCGCGCGTCTGTCATGGCTGACCGCCGTGTCTTGGAAACGGCGTATCGCCATGCTGTCGGCACATCGGGCGCAAGTGTCGAGGCTATCACTGAGCAATTCAAGCAAGACCAACGCCTAATCCACATTACCGAGAAATCCCGCCCGAAGTGCACGACCAAGGAAGTGCTGACCGAAGAAAAGCACATGGTCGATTTGGCACGCCAAGGCAAGGGCAAACTTGTTCCTACTTATGAGCAAGCCCCTGACCTTAATCTTGAAGGTCAGCAACGGGAAGCGGTCGAACACGTTCTGACCACCTCAAACCGTGTTTCCATCGTCCGAGGGGCAGCGGGAACGGGTAAAACCACGCTGATGAAAGAAGCTGTCGCCAAGATGGAACAGGCGGGTAAAACCGTGACTGTGGTTGCGCCTACGGCGCAAGCTTCCCGTGGCGTGTTGAAAGAGGAAGGTTTTGAGAACGCCGAAACGGTCGCCAAATTTTTGACCGATGCCAAGATGCAGGAAAAAGTCAAAAATCATGTTCTTTGGGTCGATGAAGCGGGATTACTTGGTACAAAGGATATGACCGATTTACTCGACATTGCCACCAAACAAAACGCACAGCTTATCCTTGGGGGAGATACAAGGCAGCATGCAAGCGTAGTGCGTGGGGATGCGCTTCGCATCCTGAATACCGTTGCCGGCATCAAGACGGCTGAGGTCAGTAAAATTTACCGCCAAAAGAACGAGGATTATAAAGCGGCTGTCGAAGACCTTTCCAAAGGAAAGGTCAAAGAGGCATTCGACAAACTAGATGATATGGGGGCGATTACTACGGTTGACCCGATGAATGCTACTGAGCAGATTGTTAATGATTATATGGATGCCATGAAAAAAGGAAAATCCGCAATTGTGATTTCTCCGACCCACGCCCAAGGCGAGGAAGCTACAAAGGAAATTCGCCAAAAAATGAAAGAGGCGGGTCTTTTGGGTAAAAAGGAAATTACCGCTACCCGATATCAAAATCTTGGCATGACCGAAGCTGAAAAAGCCGATGTTCGTAATTACGAGAACGGGCAAATCGTAAAATTCGACCAAAACGTAAAAGGGTTTAGACGAGGCAGTGTTTGGACTGTCGAAAAATCAAACGATACTATCAATCTCGTAACCGACAAAGGAGAGAGTAAGCCCTTACCGATTACGAATAGTAAGCGTTACAAAGTTTATCAAGAAGATGAAATTCAACTCACCAAAGGCGACAAGGTACTGATTACCGATAACAGCTTTGATGCAAACGGCAAGCGTTTGAATAATGGAACAATGCTCGAAGTTACCAAAGTTTCTGCAAGCGGAAAGATTGAACTCAAAAACGAGGTCAGTAAATCGAGTTACGAACTGGATAAGGACTTCGGGCATCTTAACCATGCTCACGTCATTACGTCCTATGCCTCGCAAGGGAAAACGGTTGACGAGGTTTTTATCTATCAGCCTGCGGGGACGTTTCCGGCAACGGATGCAAAACAGTTTTATGTTTCGGTATCAAGGGGACGGGATAAGGCTCGGATTTATACCGATGATAAAGAGAGCCTGCTTGACCATGCCGCTGACCTCGGCGAACGCCAGTCGGCAATAGAATTGGTCAGCAAAGGCAAAAGCCATAGGGATTTTGTGACCGACCGACAAAGACAGGAAAGAGAACAGGAGACAGAACATAAACCAATCAAAGATTATGAACCTGACAGGTAATTTTGATAAACTGAACAAGGGCAAAGACGGTCAGAAAAATGACCCGTCAAAGCAGAATGACGACCAAGAAATTGAGAACTATTCAACGGCAGGGCAAGTCCGCAATCTTTGTTTTGTGCAAACGGACGGGAAGCGGTTGTTTTTGAATTACGCTTATTTGGTATCAGGGGAATATTCGCCGGAAGCGAATACGATTAAACTTGTTTATACGACACACGAAATCACGCTTAAGGGACGTAATCTTGAAGGATTGTTTGAAAGCCTAATGGGGCACGCTCCAAGGCAGATTGTGGCGGTTGAAAAAAGATATGAGGGGGTGAAAGAGGAAACGGCAATAATAGTAAATGAAATTATTATTGGGAATGTTAATAGTTAAAAATTATTTTGCTTCACTTCTCTTAGGAATATTTTTAAATCTTTCAATAAGAGCATCATTTTTAGCTAAGACTAAATCTACAGCTTCTTGGTATTCTTTATCATCTGTTGGAATGACAAGTTGATTAAACTTGGTAACGAAGCCTGTTTCGGTTTTAACTACTTCCATTCCTTCCATTAACTCCGCATCGGTAAATTCTCTTTTCAAATCTGTATCTCCTGATGTTGGATTAGTTGTTTGTGTACTCATAATATCAAATTTAGTTTGTATATCAAATATATATTAAAATGCTAATAAACCATATGAATCAGCAAGTTGGGTCATCAATATAGGTATATAAAGTCGCATTTGTTCAAAATGAAGCTTATCCTGCTCTTTTTCATTTGATAAATCAAAAGACAAATCGATTTTCTCCATGCCCTTTGACTTACTTTCCAAAGTTAGTACACCTACAAATTTTGAATTACCTTTATCGTCATTAGGTCTAACAGGGATAGATGCGAGAAAAGTGGATTTAGAAATATAGGTGTATTGTTTATCATTGACATTTAGGTCAGAACATATGGTTTCTTTAGTCTTACCATGTATGCCGTACATTCTGACTCCATTCTCAACTATAGATAGACCGTTTGTTCCTTGATCAACACCTAAAATAAATTTGAGAGGGATCGTATTGCTGTCGGGAAATCTAAAAATACACTCATAAATTTTTGGAAAAATATTTTTTTTCCAATTAGAATATAGAGATATAAAGCCCCAATATTTTTTTTCTTTCATAACATTAAACGTTACCTCGTAATCGTGTACTTTCAAATTATCTATATTTTTTAAGAAATATGATTTGAGAAAGGCATCTTTTGATTTTAAAGCATTTTGGTATTTTTTTTCAGGGATATAGTATGACGTTACCCAAGTTGCAATTACTGTCCCAACAGCTACTATTAATAAGCCCCACCACATAAAATTTGCGTGTGTATCGGAATAATTTTTTTTTAGATAATCACTAAAACCAAATTTGTCTATCGCTAGGTATAAAGGAATAATCAATGAGCCTATCAATTGTAAAAATTTCTTCATATGAAATCGTTTAATTTTCTCCGACAATCTTTTTTAACCTTGCATTATCTGTCTCCAACATCTGAATATATTTCTTCAAATATTCATCTACATAATGATGATTTTCAATTTTTGAATTTGACCCTTGTATCACATCGTTATGCTCTATATTAAAAACTTGTGAAGCATCAAAATTCAAAATTTGTGACATTTCAACTTCAAGTATTTCGGCGATTTGTTGAATGCGAGAAATGGTCAAATCAGTTTTGTTACGCTCAATATTACCGTATGCGCTCACGCTTAAATTCAAGTAATCTGCCATCTGCTCACGGGTAAATCCCTTTAGCTCTCTGAATTTTTTAACATTGTCCCCTATATTTAACTGCTTTGTCTCCATGTATTTTAACTGTATTTGAGTTAGTCAAAGTAACAAAAAAATACTTAAACTAACAAATTGCCACTTAAAAATTCTTCCTTTTGTCAAAAATTTCCTCAATTTGTGTTGATGCATTCGCTGTCAATTCAACGGAAATTTTAAACGCAGTATATATGAGATTATTTTTAACTGCCGTGTTATGCGCGGCAACGGGCAGTTTGTTTGCCCAATGTTTTCAAAAAGTGGTTACAGGAGAGCAACATTTTATTGCTATCAGTCAAGACGGAAGCCTTTGGGCGTGGGGTGAAAATGGTTCAAGACAACTCGGTGACGGTACAATCACCGACAGACCGCAACCCGTTTTAATCAGTTCAGCAAGTTGGGCTTCTGCTTCGGCAGGGTATCAACATACAGCCGCAATCAAAACAGACGGTACGCTTTGGACTTGGGGAAGTGATGGCAATGAGCAACTCGGCAATGGCTCGGGCGGTAACGCCGCTACGCCGCAACAAATCGGGACAGACACTAACTGGAAAGAGGTTGTAGCAGGGGAACGTGGCACGGTTGCCATTAAAACCAATGGCACGCTCTGGGCTTGGGGAAGCAATAATAACGGCTATCTTGGGAATGGGCAGACCAATAGCTATCAAAGCACAGTGCCAATCCAAATAGGCACAGGTACGAACTGGAACCATATTGCAGGTAATGACGGCAGACATTGTTTGGCGATTAAAACAGATGGGACATTATGGGCTTGGGGGCGTAACCATGTGGGACAGCTAGGAGACGGTACAACGACAGACAGCTATACGCCTATGCAGATAGGCACAGGCACAAACTGGAAATGGGTAGATGCAGGCTCTCGTCTTTCTTTTGCCCTTAAAACTGATAATACGCTTTGGGCTTGGGGTTTCTGTAATTCAGGGTTAAGTCTTAACAGTACACAACCGTTACAGATTGGAACAGACAGCAATTGGAAAACCGTTTCCGTGAAAAAATACGAGGGAGCGCAATATGTTCTCATGACCAAAACCAACGGCACTTTATGGGGTTGGGGCGGCGATGATTTTCAGCAATTAGGCAATGATATAGCGGGGGATTATGCAAGCCCAACCCAAATCGGAACAGATACTAACTGGACAGATGCTTTTGCAGGCTATCGTCAATCAAGCGGGGTTAAATCAAACGGCACATATTGGGTTTGGGGAACGAGTAATTTGGTCGGGGATGGCTCAACGCCTGTTTCAAATCCAACAGCATATAGCTGTACTGCGTTAGGCGTTTCAGAGAATACCAAACCATCTTTCGCAATTTACCCAAATCCTGCCACCGACCGCGTTTATCTTTCTGAAATAGAAATCATGTCGGCAGTATTCTATGACATCAACGGGCGTAAATATTCCTTGCCGTTTGACAAACAAACAAAGTCTTTCGATGTGTCGGCACTATCGGCTGGGGTTTACATTGTGTCAATGGAAACCGAAAGCGGAAAACAAAACATACGTTTCATTAAAAAGTAATATATGCAGAAATTCACAATAGGAAACCAGGTTATAGAGTACGGGGTTTACAAAGGGATTGTTCTCGATAATCAGGGCAATCTTGAAACCTCTGTCAAAAGTCATAAGGATTCAAACGGATATGTCACAGGCATATCGACACATTCAACACATTATCAAAAAGTTTATTTACAAGGTGCAGACGGAAAGCCGTTTGCAATTGATTTAAGAAATTGGGATTTGCCCGCACTGACTGGGCATGAGCTTATCTTTATTTGGGCGCAAAGCCCTTATAAACAAAACTATGCACTTGGGTACAACAAGACAATGGATGTCTTGCTTGAAGTGAACGAGCCTGAGGGTTATTTTAGCCGCCCTGCTGGAAGTGCAGGGTGCTTGATTGTGATTTTTGGGTTCATCGGGGCAGTTTTGTTGTCCTATTTTTGTTATGATTCAACCAAAAGCGAGTCTGCGGGTTGGGTTGGATTTATTCTCGGTATGGGAGTTTTGGGGTTATTGTTATTCAATGTATTATCAAGACATAAAACAGCCGAGAGAAACGGAAAGAAATTCAAAGAAAAAATCATTCAGATTTTTAATGAAAATCGGGGTTAATACGGATATTAAAAAATTAAAAACACGTATTTATACATATTCGCAAACCGTTTTGTTTTTATTATTTTGTAGAAATTAATCGGCTTAATCAAAGAAGTATAAAAATAATTCTCATTTAGAGAATTATTTTTATTACTTTGTAATACTAATCTTCTGTTATGGCGTTGTTTAAAGGTTGGATAGTAAGGGGCGTTTCGGCGTGCATCTTGGCGGTGTCGCTTTATTCTTCTGCGCTCTATTCTCAAGTGCCAGTTCCACAAGCAACATCGACAAACCCGTTTCCTGATTATGCCCGTAACGGTGTTGTCAATCCAAACAACAGCAGAAATCAAACACCGGCTGCGCCGTCTGCATTCAATCCTGATTTGAACCGTCAACAACAGCAAAATGAAAGGATTATAACAGAAGTAACACAGCGTCAAAAACTTCAAGAACAAGCCATTAACGAGGCAAGGGCAGATATTGAAGAAGTAAGAAGTTCGGTGCGCTACACTTTACCGAGTTATTCAAAATTTGCAGGAACGGAATTTTATTATGAAGCCTTTAAGAAAATAATCCTGCTCGATACAACATTTTCACTTAAGGACAATAATTTTCTTATTGAGAATGCTTATTTAGATAATAAACTTGATAAAACTGCATTCGATAAGACCATTAGAGAAAGTGCGGATTTTATACGTGCCAAAATGAAAGAGCAGGGCTATAACCAAAATAGTAATGCCGCAAAGAATTATATGCTTTTTCAATTCTTTTCTGAAACCTTACAATTAAAATCAAATGCTCAAAAGCATCTACCTTTTAAGTATGATTTTGATGATTATATGGGTGTTAAGAATTACGCTAAAATGTTTGTTACGAAACTTCTTAAGACAGGTTCGGGACAATGCCACTCTATGCCGTTACTATATTTGATATTGGCAGATGAAATAAATGCAGAAGCATATTTAGCTTTTTCCCCTAACCATTCCTATATCCGTTTTCCAGACGATAACGGTAAATGGTTTAATGTTGAATTGACTAATGGGATGCTTTCAACAGATTCACATATTCTACAGTCAGGCTATATCAAATCGGAAGCTTTGCAAAACAATATCTAT
This sequence comes from uncultured Flavobacterium sp., assembly GCA_945957245.1. Taxonomy (GTDB): domain Bacteria; phylum Bacteroidota; class Bacteroidia; order Flavobacteriales; family Flavobacteriaceae; genus Flavobacterium. The sequence continues at coordinate 8,438 of CAMFLD010000050.1, forward strand.
ATGGTGAACTTGTCTAAGAAGGATCTGCTTGCAAGTCTTTTGACCGATTTGGCAAGTGGGTATGTTCACAAATTCGGGTACGATGAATTTGTAAAACAGTTAATCGACAAGGCTTTGGAGTTTTCCCCCAATGCACTTAATACCCACATGGTTAAAGCAAATCTCGATACGGCAAGATTTCAGTATGTCATGAAACAACTGAATATTGACCCAACGGATAAAAAGCAACTTCAAAAAATTGGTCGTTATCCAAAGGCGGTTGAACTCTTGAATGAAGTAAATCGAGAGTACGATTTTATAGATAATCTGGGCTTTGAAAAAATGCCAGACGAGGCTTATCAGGATTGGTTGCAGTCCATGAAAGACGAAAAGCAAAAAGAAGATAATAAGAAGCTCTCTGACCAGTTGAAAAAATTAACGCTAAAAAACAAAACACTTAAAAATTGATAAGAAAATATTATTTACCATTTCTGCTTTTTGTCGTTTTTTTATCGGCAAAGGCGCAAACCCAAAAAGCATTATTTGAGAAAAGTTTTTTGACGCTCAATAGTATGCTTGAAAATGAAAGTAACTACAGTTTTAAAAAGGCAGTTTTTTCCGTTGAAAATGCTTATTTAAATGGAAAGTTGGACACAGTTGCAGTCGAAGGTCAAATCAAAAAATTAAGCAGCTTGTGCCGTGCTCTCATAAAAGACAGATTTTTGGCGTATGTTGAAAGTGACAAAGAAAAGGTTAATAAATGGGCGGCTGTCTATCAGGTCATGTGCGACAGTATTCCGCTCGTAATTGACGATAAGGAATATAAGTACATTCCGTTTCAATATGATTTTGAGGATATTTTCGGCAATAAGGAATTGTCTAATATGTTTGTGTCAAAACTTCTTATGACGAGAAAAGGGAATTGTCACTCAATGCCTTATCTATACAAGATTTTATGCGAGGAACTCGGAACGACTGCAAATTTAGCACTTGCCCCAAACCATATTTATATCAAGCATCAAAACAAAAAGAACGGCTGGTACAACACCGAACTTACAAGCGGGATCTTTCCAAATGATGCTTGGCTAATGGCATCAGGATTTATACATATCGATGCGATTAGAAACGGGGTTTACATGAAAGCACTTAACAATAAAGAAAGCATTGCATTGTTAATGATAGACTTGGCGAATGCCTACCAAAAGACTTTCCCGGATAATGACGGTACTTTCCTTATGAAGTGTGCAAATAACGCTATTGCCGCCTATCCTAATTTGACAACAGCTCTTATCTTAAAGGCAGAGTTGCACAAAAAACAGGTTGAAAGCGAAGGAGATACCCAACAAGCTAAAGAGGATTTTAAAGAACTGGAAAAAGAATACGCACATATACATGAATTAGGCTATCGATATATGCCTGAACAAATGTATCTGAATTGGTTGGTATCACTTAAAACGGAAAGAGATAAATACGAGAATAAAAATTTGACTAACTTTAACAAAAAATAATTATGGGGAAATTATATTTTTTATCTATTTTCCTACTCGTTTGCACGGGATTAAATGCACAGGAAAAACTCTCAAAAGAGGAAAAAGCGAGAAGGGAAAAAAACATACAGGCGGCAAATCCGTTTAAACAATTCGGATATAAAGGTAAAATTGCCACTTTAAGCAAGGGGAAATATCTTGAAGTTCAAGACTTGGATAGTGTTGTTACCATTGGTTCAGTTCGGTTTCATGTAGACAGAAAAGAGATTGTTGGTGTTGTTGAGGTTGATACGACACAAGGACTATATGCCCGACCAATAGGCGATGTTGCAAGTCGTTGGATTTCAATGGATCCAAAAAGTGAAGAGTTTCCGGCTTGGTCACCTTATACAATGTGCATGGATAATCCCATTTTTCTTGTTGACCCTGATGGGCAATACCCTTTCCCGATACATATCCGTTCGTTTGCGCCATTCAATACTTTTGGTGGTGGTTTTGCAGGAGATGGAGCCAAAAGAGGATATACCACTTCTCCGAATGCAACTGCAAGATTATCTCAAAGTTTTACAATGGATGCCACTAAACGCACATATTCAGGACTAAAAACTTCTTCCAGTCCATCATCACATCCAGTCCTTGGTACAGCGACCGCAAAAGATGATAGAGGTAGTATTACGGATTTCACTTATAAGTCTAACAAAGATGGAAGCACGACAGTTAATTTTACTTCAACAATGGCTGGGCATAATCCATTAGTTCCAAGCTCTCCCGATATTGATGTTAAAACAAAATTTACTATGACTGAAAATGAGAAAGCAGGAACTTTAACCGTTAATGCTGTTCAAACTGGGGATGCATTTCCTGCAGCAGAAACATTTATGAACGACACGGCAGGAAATCCATTATTTATAGGTGTAAGTCCTGCAATTGGGAATCCATACACAAGTCTTCCGGGAGATGGTGGGGAAAAAATGATGTCAGCAAATTTTACTATAACAATGGATGATAAAGGAGTTTTTACTGGTGTTAAGCAAGGTGATAAAACTTATACGCCTGCTGAGTGGAATAAAATGTTTCAAAGTCAATCAACAACAAAGAACTAATGAAAAATACTGTTAAAATTCTAAAAACGAATTGGATTAATTTATTGGGTATATTTGTTTCAACATATATCTATTCGGTTATTTTCTCTATTCAAAACTCATCTCTAAATATATTTCAGGCGATGTTTTCAGCTTTAATTCTCATAGGGCTTTATGGTCTTATGTTTTGGATTGGGTTTCTT